>JANNWK010000311.1:0-2754 GCA_031408355.1 Myxococcales bacterium | reverse complement strand
CAGCGGCGGGTCAGGCTCCGCCCACGACGGGCAAAGCGCCGGTCCCCGCTGCGGCAGCGGCCGCCAGTGGGCAGGCTTCTTCGCCCTCGCCGGTTGGGCCGAGCTCGAGCGTTAGCTCGGGCGCTCCGCAGGCTACCAGGGCCAAGAAGGGGGTTCCCCCTTCTCCGCCGCCGACGCCAGCACAGCTGCGAGCCTTCGGCATTCTCCAGCAGGAGGCGGCCGAGTACGAGCGTGGTACCAAGGATTTCCGTCGCAGCCTGACGATGATCGTGCGCCACCACTATGAACAGCGGCGCAAGCGCGTGCTCTCGGCGTTGGATCGTGAGCTTTCTGTAGAGAAGCGAGGTCTCGATGAGTCCCGCGACGAGGCCATCACTCGCCTGGAAGAGTTTGTGGCTCGCTACACGGGCGCCAACGCGGACCCGCGCGCGACCCCGGACGCCATGTTTCGACTGGGCGCGCTGTACGAAGAGCGAGCGCGCGCCAAGACCGATGCCGACCTGGCGATCGGGCTTGAACCCGCGATTGCCATCTATCGGCGGATCATTCGCGAGTTCGTGCAGTACGAAGAGACCGCCGCCGTTCACTACTACCTAGGCCATGCCTTCACGGATGCCGGCCGCATCGACGAGGGGCAGCAGGCTTGGCGCACGCTAGCCTGCGGCAGCCGGTATTCGGTTCAGGACGATCCGAAGGATGCCGGGAAGATCCTGCTGCAGCCTATGCCGCAGGACCACGACGATAAGTTCTGGAACGAGTGGTACAACAAGAACCCGGTTCCGCTTGATCAGGCCAGAGGGAAACGTGCTCCCAAGCGCGGAACGAATCCGTTGGTCGATTCGGAAGAGTTGGCGTTCGCCGACCCGTACGACGGCTGCAAGCCGCTCCCTCAGAAGATAGAGCCGGGGGAAGACCCGCGCTACTTGGCCGAAATTTGGTGGCAACTCGGCAACTTCCATTTCGATCAAATCGACCCTCACGGCGGTCCCTACAACTTGAATCGGTCGGTGGTCGCCTACCAGCTGTCCATGCAGTACACGAAGCCGCCCATCTACGGGGTCGCGCTGTACAAGCTGGCTTGGACGTTCTTCAAGCAACAACGCTACCGAACTGCAGTCGATTGGTTCGGGAAGCTGCTCAACTATGCTGATGAGCAGGAGGCCAAGACTGGCGACCCTGGTGCGGATTTTCGCCAAGAGGCCTTCACGTATATCGCCGGCTCCCTGACGTACGTGGACTTCGACGGGCCTCCGCCGGAACACCCGTACATTCCGCGCAGCGACGTGCTCGACACCGAGCCGGACCCAGTCGTCGCCGAACAAAAGATGGCGATCGCCATCACGCGCGTTCAGGACCCGCAGTTCGTGTCGCAGGACAAGAAGTGGACTGTCGAGATCTACAAGGCGCTGGCCCAGGAGTTCATCGAGATCACACAGAACCGCAATGCGGTCGCCACGCTGGAGCTGACGCTCAGCAAGTTCCCGATGGATCGGGATGCGCCCGTCATGCAGAACAAGGTGGCGGAGCTCTACGATCAGCTGTCGCGTCTCGCGCCGGATGGCTCGGCGGCTCGGGCCGAGTATGGCTCTAAGGCGCTTCAGGCGCGCACCAAGCTAGCCGCCTACGTTGGGACCACGCCGTGGGTCGACGCGAACCGTGACGATCCGGAGGCTCTCGGCACGGCGGAGCAGCTAGTCAAGGGCGGGTTGAAGCGTGCTGCCGCGGACCACACGAATTTTGCGAGAGGCTACAAGGACAAGGCGCTCGAGCTGAACGACGCCGGCGAGCAACGCTCGTTGGTTGAGCGAGCGATCGCGGAGTACCGTCTCGCTGAAACAGGCTGGAATGCTTACCTGGAGCAGGATCCGCAGGCGATGGACGCCTACGAGAGCCGCTTCTGGCTGGCGGATTCACGTTTCTGGATCGTCGTGCTGCAGGCCGGCATTGGGCGCACTCCCAAGCCCGAGGAGATCCGTGTCGCGCGCGAGAGCGCGGCCTCCGTGCGTGAGTCGAACGAAGACGACAAGTACCTGCAGACGTCAGCCTACTACGTCGTCACGATCGCGGAGAAAGTGCTGGAGGACCAGTATCGGCTCTTCCAGGAAAGCAACGGCCAGCAGGGACTCGAGAAGCGCGACGAGTTGCGCTTTCAGGGCGAGGGGGATGCCCGCAAGCCCGTCCAGGACGTCGTCCCGCAGCCGGTGCTCGACGCCGTGCGGGCTCGCGACGAGTACAACGAACGCATCTCGATTGACCGGGACCCTCAGAAAAACGGCCCACTTTACGCCTTTCAATCGGCGGATTTGTTCTTCGTCTACGGTAACTTTGCCGAGGCCAAGCGACGCTTCCGCCCCATGTACGAACAGAATTGCGGCGTGAACGAGTGGGGCTACAAGGCCTGGGAGAAGCTCATCAGCATGAGCAACTTCGAGGGGAATGCAGCGGAGAGTCGCAAGCTCGCGGAGGGCAAGAGCTGCGCCTACGACGTCGAGACGCAGAAGGCCGAAGAGCAGATCAGAAAGCCCGTCAAGCAGGGCGTGGCCTACCTCGACGCGCGGAAGCTCTACGAGGAGGCCGAGAAGATGCCCGACGGACCCGAGCGCAACACCAAGTGGCGCGCCGCGGCGGCAGGCTACCCGGCCGCGCTGGCGGCCCAGCGCGACGGACGCCTGCCGCTGGCGAACGACACGCCCTCGCGTACCGCCGACCGGCAGCTGCGTATCGGCTTCATGTTCCGCGCGGCGGCGGGCAACG
>JANNWK010000310.1:0-3602 GCA_031408355.1 Myxococcales bacterium | reverse complement strand
GGCAGACCGAATTCAAGCCGGTAGAGAAACTTTGGAGACTGCAGCGCTGCGCTGACCAACATCGAGATCGCGGTCGCAAAATCGGTATCGGCCTTAGCCTTTTGATAGAAGGCCAAAAAGCGCGTCGATTCGTTGGCACCCAGCTGGCGTCGGTACGCACGTTTGAAGAAGGAGCCGATGAACTGCTCAGCGCAAACATCTTCACCTTTCGCCTCTGGATCGCAGCCAAGCAGCGCTGGCAAGTTGGACACGGCCTGCGTGGACAGCGCTTCCGCAGCACTCTCATACTGATCAATGACCACGGGGCTCAGCACGGCGCCGTCAGCACTGTTGTCAAAACCAAACTGCGTGGCCTCGGGAACGAAGCGCGAGCCAAGGCGAGAAGCGTCGCCGAGCAAGTCGACAACCGTATTGTCGTACTCCCAGCGAGTGAGTCGACGCATGGGAGCGGGAGGCGCCGCATTCTGGTCGCAAGCCCCGCCAGGCGCCGGCAAAGTGCCAAAGTCGGGCGTCTCCGTGCCCGGCGACGTCAACCCGCCTCCGGGCAGACCAGCAGGGCCGCTGTCGCGCCCCGGATCTCCAATGTACCCTTGGCAACCCATCGCGAGGGTGACCAGTAGGGGCAAGAGCCGGAAGCGATCACCCATACCCTCTCGAGAGGAGTGCGCACCGCAGCGAGTCGTTCTGCTCTCGATTGGCATCAGAACTTCTATGGCGCCATTGCACCCGGGGCGGACGGGAAAAAATGTGAGGGGGTGCACAAAGCACGAGTTCGCTCGCGTTGAGCGGGCTCCGGCAGATTCTTGCCTGATTCACCTGCGCTCATTCGACTTCAAGAAGCCCCGGGCTTTGTCATCCCTTCCCTGCCTCCCCACTACCCAACCCACTTGTGCTCGAACTACCTACCAGCCGAGCAGTGCCACGTCGTCGATCCAAGAGTCGAAGCAGCCAGCCGGGTCAATCGAGCCAGGGGCGGGCTTGGGCTACCGGCGCCAGCTGGTGGTGAGGCTGGGCGGCTCACTTGGCCCGGCAAAGCGCAATCAATCCAGCACCTCATCGAGCTCGCCTACCGGCACCACCTCGACATTCTTCTGCAAAGCGTAGCGCTTGGCGCCTGGGTATACGACGAACAGGCGGCGCAGTCCTAGGTCGGTCAGGGCCACGTGCATGGACTTCGTCATGCTAGGAGCGTCACTCCATTTGACCTCGATCCCGATCGGCGCTCGTCCCCGTTGCACGACGATGTCTAGCTCTGCGCCAGCGTGCGTGGCCCAGAAATAGACGTCACGATCGCCGGTGCGGCGGATCACCTCTTCTAGGACGAAGCCTTCCCACGACGCGCCCAGCTTGGGGTGCCCCTCCAGCTCGCGCGCGGTGCGGATGCCGAGCAGCGCATGCAGCAGGCCTGAATCGCGGATGAATATCTTCGGCGCCTTTACCAGACGCTTCTCCATGTTTGGCAGCCAAGGTTGCAGCTGGCGGACGATCAAGGCGCCGGTTAGAATATCGAGGTGACGCTTGACGGTCGGGTAGGCCTCGCCGAGCGCCCCGGCCAGCTCGGCGCCGTTCCAGAGTTGCGCGTGCCGGTGGGCGAGCATGGACCAGAGTCGCCGCAGCTGAACGGGCGACTTTACCGCCACGCCCAGCTGGTTGACGTCACGCTCTAAGAACGTCCGGATGAAATCCTCACGCCAGCCGAAGCTCTCCGCGTCGCCGCGCGCCAAGTAGGAGCGGGGAAATCCTCCGCGCACCCACAACTTTCGCTCATGCTGGGTCCCAATCTCAGCCAGCGAGAAGCCACCAAGCTCGACAAAGCGGATGCGTCCAGCAAGCGTCTCGGAGCCTTGTCGGAGCAGCTCGGGCGAGGCGCTACCCAGCACCAGAAAGCGTGCGGGGCAGGGTCGACGATCGGCTAGCACGCGCAAAATGGCGAACAGGTCGGGTTGTCGCTGGACCTCGTCTATCACCACGAGGCCGCGTAAGCCTTCGAGCGCGGTCATGGGTTCGGACAGGCGCTGCGCATCCCGAGGGTCCTCGAGATCGAAGCGCTCGCCCCCCTGCATCTTCAGAATCTGACCAGCCAAGGTGGTCTTGCCAGACTGCCGCGGTCCCAGCAGCGCCACCACCGGATTCCCGCGCAAGAGCGTCGAAACTCGGCCGAGCAGACCCGGTCGAGCCAGCATCTTCATCCTTGAAAAACTATACCTCTATTATCAATTCTTCAAGGAAGCGTTCAAGGGCGCACCGAAGGAGCGACAACAGAGCGCCGCCCCGAAGGGACGGCGCTCTCGAGGGTGCAGCTGAGCGGCCCGCGGTATTCGGCTCCGGGCCCCACCTGCCCGCTGGCCTCCAAATGGCATAGGGCCCCGTTGGCTTTTGGAGTAGCCAGGTCTACTTTGAACGCGCATCTCACCATTACCTACCTGGTCCCCACACGCGACTGACGAACGGTGCCTCTGAGAACGAGCGAATTTCGCAGCGGGGCCCCCGACGTTCGCGACTACAATATAAAAATGTATTTGCGCGGATCCCTCTGGGTTGCGGTCGCCGGGTGTCTCACGCTCGGGGTCACGGCGTGCAGTGGCAGCGACGTTGCATCCTCCGCACAGGGCGGAACGGGGGGGGTGGGCGGCATAAGCAGCACCGGTGGAAGCGGAGGAAGCGTGACGACAGCGGGCACGGCAGGTACGAATACCCTCGGTGGCAGCGCTGCCAGTGCTGGCTCCGGCGGGTCGGCAGGTCAGGGCGGGGCAACGGGCGCGGCGGGCGCGGGCGGCGCGGGCGGCGCGGGCGGCGCAGCGGGCGGACCAGCCGCCTACAACCCCTGCCCAACCGACGGATCTCCCTGTCGGATCATGCCACTGGGCGACTCGATCACGGATGGCGGTGGCTCGCACAACGCCGCCTACCGTTACGAGCTGTTTCGGTTGGCGCTCCAGAACCAAAAGAAGTTGACCTTCGTCGGCTCCAAAGCGAGCGGCCCAGACACAGTCGACGGCCAGCCCTTCCCTAAGGCGACCGAAGGCCATAGTGGCTGGACGATTGACGACGGCGGAGGCCGCGAGGGCCTTTATCCAAAGATCGTAGGGTGGCTGACAACAACGCCAGCGGACATTGTCACCCTGATGATCGGCACGAACGACATCGACATCAATCTAGATCGGCCGAACGCGCCCATGCGGTTGGGCCTGCTGATCGATCGAATCGCGACGCAATCCCCCAACGCTTTGATCGTCGTAGCGCAAATTGTGCCGACCCAAGAGGATGCGGGGAATGTGCCGGTCATCGCCTACAACGCCGCCATTCCAGCCCTGGTCGACGAGCGCGCGAAGGCTGGCAAGCACGTCGTGCTCGTGGACATGTACGGAGCGTTCACCAAGAACGCTGACTACAAGACCGCCTGGTTGGGCGACCGCCTTCACCCCAATGACGCGGGCCTAGTGGTCATGGCCGCGACGTGGTGGGCCGCCATCGGCGATCTGCTGCCGAAGTGATCCCTAGGACGGATATTTTTGCCGTGGATCGCTCCTTCGTCGTCGCGGCGATGCTTTGGGGAGCCCGCAGTATTGCGGCTCACTAAGCCGGTTGGCGAGCCCCCGGGG
>JANNWK010000309.1:0-8287 GCA_031408355.1 Myxococcales bacterium | reverse complement strand
CCGAAGGCCGCTTCGAGCTCAGACCAAAACTCCTTCGCCCGCGCATAGCGGTCGGGGGGCTTCACGGCGAGCGCGCGTTGAAACACGGCTTCGACCCGATCCGGCACCTGCGCGCCGAGCGCGCGCGGCGTCGGGCGCTTCTCGGGGTTACCGGAGGCGAACGCCAGTTGGATAAGATCCTCGCCATCTAGCGCTAGCTTGCCCGTCAACATCTCGACCGCGACCAGCGCGAGCGCGTAGACGTCTGTCCAAGGGCCGGTGGCCCCGTAGGCGCGATTGAACTGCTCGGGGGCGCCGTACTGGGGCGTGAAGGAGGTGACGCTCATGCCCGTCTTGGCGAGCGCTGCCTTGAGCTGCGTATTGTCGGACATCATCTTGGCGACGCCGAAATCCAGCACCTTGACGGTAGCTTTGCCGCCGCGTGGGTTGTCGCCCAGCACAAACAGGTTGGCGGGCTTCACGTCGCGGTGCGCGATGCCCCGTCCGTGAGCGACGTCCAGGGCTCCCGCCGCTTGCCCCAGCAGCGCCAACACCTCGGCGCCAGACCAAAGCGGACTGCCGGCGGCGCGTTCGCTCTCGAGCAACTCATCCAGAGGTTTGCCCTCGAGCCATTCCAGCACCATGTACGGCATCCATTGACCGTCCGGCGAGGTGTAGGTCCCAACGTCGCGCGCTTGCACGATGGCTGCCGTCTCACTGCTGAGCTCCGTCAAAAGCGCGCCTTCTTGGATGAAGGCGTCACGGAACTGCTCGCGCTGATCCGCCGGGGCATTCGAGAGCCCATTGAAGAATTTGATCGCGACCGGCTTGTTCCAGATGGTGTGGATGGCTCGGTACACGACGGCGAAGCCGCCCTCGCCGACGAGCTTCTCGATGCGGTATTTCTCCGAGATGATCTGGCCGGCGATGCTCAGCGGGTCTTTGGTGGTCATGGGGTTTCGAGAAGCAGGATCAGTTATCAGGAGAATAGAGTCGTTTCGGGCGGGCCGGGTTCATTTCAAGGCTCGGGCCCAAGAGCCGGGGCCGGGCTGGGGCCCCAGACCACCCCCCGTTGGGCGAGGTCGGCCAGTAGCGCTGCGGCGCCCGAAAGCACCGGTTCCGCCAGTGGCAGGCCGGCTTCGTGGGCGGCCTCGCTCACGGCTTCGCCCAGCGCCCTTCCTGCCAGCAGGCGTCCGATGATGCCTCGAGCCACGGGCGAGGTTTCCAGGTAGCGCACCTCGTGCTCGGGACTTCGATAGACCAGCAGCGCCACCTCTCGAGCTACCGGCTCGGCGGTGGCGCCCTCGTCTGCGTCAAGCTCGTGAACCGCGTAGTCGTAGCGCACGAGCCGGACGGCTTGGCAAAGCTCGACGCCAAGCGTGAGATCGAGCGGGGCCGGCGTGTGACCACGAGGTAGCGCGGGCAACGCGGAGATCTCGATCTGCAGGGACTCGTGGACTCCCAGGTCATGGAGGTAATCGGGCACGCGCGGATCGGCGAGCCAGTGCGGACGGCACCAGGCAAGCAGCTCAGCGGTGACGTCCCTCAGATAGTGGGTTCTGGGCGCCCGCTCGGCCAAGAACTGCCCGAAGAATTCCTCGAAAAGCGGACCCAGACGCCGCATCGTCCGTGGGATCGAAAGCTGAAGCGCCTCGAGCAACGTGCCACGCACGAGACTGCGGTAGACCAGCAACCGCTCGAGGTCGCCGGTAAGCGCCAGCTCGTCGTCGCTGGAAATGCCGTGCTCGCGGCACAAGCTTGCCAGCGCAGAAGCGGAAGTCAGGTTCCGCCCGAACACCACGTCGGCGAACAGGCCCTCAAGCGCTTGCTGCATGATGACCCTCGAACGCGGCCACGGCCGAGGCGTAGACAGCGCGAATTCGCTGCACCTCGTGGACCAGATCGGCCAGGACCGGGAGGTTGTTGTCGCGCTCAAGCAGGACAGGGCAATGCCCGGTACGCGCCAGCGTGAAGGCGAGCAGCTCCAGCACCGGCTCTGCCACGGGCGCGCCGTGGGTGTCGAGCACGAGGCCCGAGCTTTGGCGCGTGTGGCCGGCCACGTGGATCTCGACGACTTGACGCAGATCCAGGGCGGCGATGAAGCGCTTTGCGTCGAAGCCGTGATTCAGCGAGTTGACGTAGACGTTGTTCACGTCAAGCAAGAACCCGCAGCCGCTTCGCTCGAGGACCTCCCCGATGAAGTCGAGCTCGGTCAGCTCGGGCTTGCCTGGATGAAGGTAGTAGCTGATGTTCTCGAGCGCGAAGGGCACGCCCAAGATGTCCTGAACGCGTCGCGCGCGCTCGGCTACCCGCGCGACGTTTTCGCGGCTGTGCTTGAGCGGAAGCAGCTCGTGTAGCGTGCGCTGTCCGGCGGCTGAGAAGCACAGGTGGTCGCTGTGAAAAGGCGAGCCAGTTCGCGCGATCTCCCGGCGTAGCTCGCTCATGTAGGCACTGTCTGGTTCCTCGACGGAACCGATCGACAAGCTAAGACCGTGGGTGACCAGCGGGTAGCGCGCCTTCAACCGCTCAAGCTGCTCGGGGTAGTAGCCGCCACGCCGCATGTAGTTTTCGGGCGATACCTCGAAGAAGTCGATGGGCAAACTAGGCCCGTCCACGACCTCTTCCAAGAAGTCCCAGCGAAGCCCCAGGCCTACGCCGCTTCGATGCGGCGCGGCGGTTTGGTTGCGCAGGACCCTCGGCATCGCCCGTGCTCGCGAGCTTCAGCCGCAGGTGCCAGCGCCACAGCCCGCCTTCGCGCCCGCCGCCTTCTTCTTCGGCGCGGGCTTCGGGGCGCCCTTGGCTTCCTCGGGCTTGGCCTCCGCCGCTGGCTCGGTTGGCTTGACAGCTTCGGCGGACGGCTCCGCGGTCGCGGCCGGCCCTGGCGCTGCCGCTTCCGGCGTGACCGCTTTCGGGGTGGCATCCATTGCAGCCGGTACCTCCTTGGCTTCGACCGGGCCCTCGGCTGGTGTTGGGGAGGCTGAAGCGCAGGCGGCGACGTTCAGGCCAGCCAGTGTTGCGAAGATCGAGGTGTAGGTCAGGGCTCGGGACATCGGTGGGAGACTCCTATTGCATCCGGGTGGTGGAGGGGCAGCGCCCGAGAGAGGCGCCGCGCGACAGCCGCAGAGTGTAGTCGCGCTCTCTGCGGCTGAGTGACACTACCGGTACGGACGGCGAAGCAAAGCGGTTTCAAACTCTGGGCGCGTGACGAATTTTCGATGAAAATCAGCGAGATGCCGCGGCCGGCTCGGACTTGGCGACCAGCTCGAACTCGACCTGCGCTGCCTTCCCGACCCGCTCGAGCCAAGCTTTGGCTTCAAGAGGCAAGGGCGTTCCGGCCGGATCCCGCGCCGTGATCTCGTAGGTGGCAAGGACCACGCTGAACGGGCGCTTCGTGCGGATGGTCAAGGTCGGGGTCAGGTCGCCCGCGACCGGCGAGAGGACGAAGCCCACCTCCGCCCGCACCGGCGCGCGAAAGCCGTGCACCAGCAGTGTGCCACCGACCGTCGCGCGCCACTCCCTCTGCCCCTTGCCCGCTTCCGACCGAGCCTGCGCGGTCTCACTCAGCGCTTCGACGGAGAGGAGCTCAAACCTGGCTCGGCCGAAGCTGCGCACGCGGTCTGCTGCGACGTCGGTGCCGAGCTCGAACCAGCGCCGCGCGGCGGTGTCCGCTGAGCCGTCGTTCCCCAGCGCATCGGTGGGGAGCGAGTCCGGCTGAAGCGTGAGCGCGCTGAGGTCCGCGTCGAGCCTGGCGGTCGAATGGACGAGATCGGCCGGATCAAGCCGAACTTCGCCGCCCAGCAGCGGCACCCGACCGCGCGGCTGGGCCGTCTTGCCCGGCAGCACAAACGTGATCCGGCTGTCGCTCGTGAACCGATAGAGCACGGGGCCAGCGGCGGTAGGGGCGGAGTGGGCGGCGCTCGGCGTCGCAAGCCAGGGTTCGGTGCGGCGTGGCGGCTCCTGCTTGTTGGAGCAGCCGCCCAGGAGAAGCCACGCGGAAAGCAGGCAACCGGCGCGGGTCTTCATCGCCAGACCCCAATCCCAATGCCCCAACTCAGGTAGCTGCGGCCGGCGTCGAGCGAGCCGCTGACGCGCCATGCTGTGTCATCGGGCATGGCGCCGAACACTGTCCACGACAACAGCTTCTGGTCGAAGCCGAACGTGGCATGAACGCGCGCGCCATTGGGGTTGGAACGAAAGCGCGACGGCTCGAGGTAGGAGCCGCCCCGCAAGCGCAGCCAGTGCGGCACGAGTTCGGTCTCGACGCCGAGGTGAGGGGAGAAGCTGCTGCCTTCCCCGGAACGCTGGACGCTGCGGTTGAGCATCGACTCGATGCCCACGGCGTTCTCGGCAGCTCCGGTGACCATGAGCGACGTCGTAACCAGCAGGTGCAGTCGCGACATGTCGGCGTAGCGCCTGCGGAGCTTCCTGTCTAGGGCCACTTCGACGCGCTCGCCTTCCTGCTCGTCCAGCTCCTCTTCAGCGCGCAGTTCGGCGTAGCCTCGGCGTAGCCGCTGCTGGCGCTCTGCCTCCCCTTCAGGGCTGATGAGCGCGCTCGCCTCTAGCTTGCGGCGTCGCCGCTCGCGCTCGTGAGCGCGCCACTCGAGGTAGCGCCGCATCGGTCCGAGCGCGATCGAGGGGTGCACCCAGCGTGGGTTCAGTGGCCGCGGCCCGAGCTGGAAGGCGACCCCGACGTTGACGTCCCAAGGCAAGGTCACGCGCGCAGGCAAATACAGGCGATTCACTGGGTCATCCTGGTAGAGCACGAAGCTCGTGCTCTCAGGCGCCGCGCGCGTCGTGAAGCCTGCGTGGTAGGCGGCGCCGACGCGGACTTGCCAGTCGTTGGGCCTGAGAACGAAGCCCCCCTCCAGGCCGGCACCCACGGTCGAGAACAGCTCTCGAGCGCTCAGCTCGGGGTCGTTCTCGTTCGAAACCGAGAAGCCCGAGGTCCGGCTACCAACGCCGACCAGCAGCTGCCCGTCAGCGAAGGCGTGAGCCACTTGCAGGTGGCCGATGGCGATCTGCCCCACTAGGCGGTCGCGCTGGCGCTCCATTTCTGGATCTTCCCCGCGCAGCAGCGAATAGCGCTGAAAATCGCTGGCCAACCCCAGTCCCCAGCGTCCAAATTGCAGGTCGAGCGCCAGGTTGAAGAATAGAAATCCGAGCGTGGACTTGGGCAGCTCTGCGCTGTGGCCTGAGTTCCAAAAGTCCGTTCGGGCGATCGCGCTGGGGAAGGTTAGGCCTACGCCGAGATCGTAGTCGAAGTGCGAGTAGGAGTGGGGCGTGCGCGCCGCTGTTGCTGCCGGGTTCATGGCGCTGCCTTCGACGCCCTCGGCGATCGCCACGAACGCCCCGCCCAGACCGACCACCCGCGCGCCCGACAGCACCACCCCCTGATGGAGATCCACGCTGTAGTCATTGGTTTGGATCGCCTCCCCCTCGGCCGGCAGGGCGGCGCGCGTAGGGCCCGTCGCGAGCGTGAGCAGCGCGCCGAGGCTGAGGGCCGAAAGGCAGGCTCTTCGGCGTCGCACAGCTACCCCATGGCAGAACCACGCGCCTCTTGCGCCAACCGCAACTCGGTCTTCAGGACCGAGATGAGGATCCCTACTGCCGCCAGCGAAAACACGCACAGCATCGGACCCAGCGCGCCCGCTACCGCGAAAAGCAAGGTCAAGAACACGAACGTATCGCGCTTGAAGAGCGGAGTCAGGAATGCCAGCGCGCCTTTGGCCCCCGCCTGGCTCAGCGGGTATTGGAGTAGGTCGCCCGAGCCGATGCGGATCAGGTAGCGATACTCAAGGCCGCTTGCCAGAAAGCCGCAGGCTACGGTGAGCCCGCCCGCGGCCAGGTAAAGCGGCTGCTGGGTCATGCGAAATAGTCCGACGGCCGCCCCTGCAAAAAATCCGTAGTTCGTGAGGTCGTCCCCGATGGTATCGAGCCACTCACCAAGACGCGAACCGCGATGACTGACGCGGCTCATCTCGCCGTCGCAGCCGTCGAGCACGCTCTGCGCCTGAAACAGACAGGCACCCAGCAACAGCGGAACGTAGCCACCCCGGCTGGCGACCAAGCCGCCCGCTAGGCCGACGGCCAGAATAGCCACGGAAACCTGGTTGGGTCGAAGCGGCGTCTTCACGAGCCAGCGGGAGATGGCAAGCGAGATGTAGCGATTGAGCCAGCGCGAGGTCCAGCCATCCTGAGCCTTGCGCAGCGAGCGAAAGAGTTGCCGCTCAGCGATGCGCGCCGCAGGGTCTCCAGTCACGTCGATGGGCGCGAATGCATACGGCATCGTCGGTGCCTCGCGCACGTTTCCTAGGTCGACGACGTGCTCCTCAAGGCTCGCCGCTGCGGCGAGCTGACGTAGGCTTTCGCGATGGACCAGCAGGCTGGCCCTGGCCTTCAGGACGAGCGTGCCGCTAGGGGCCTCGGCCACAACGGGCAGGCGCAGTCGCGGGTCCCCGAGCAGAGCGAGCAGCTCGCCTGCCGTTGGAGCAAGGACGATGGCGCTAGCTCCCGCGCCCTGAGCGTCGAGCGCTAGCCGCAAGGCGAGGGGCAGGCCACCAATCCGGCGCGTGCCCTCAGTTGTCGGCTCGACCACCAACACCCAGCTCCGCGGCTGAGGCTTCGGTAGGTGATTTCCGAGCATCGGTCGGGCCGAGCGTTAACACTGTCCAGAAGCGTGCACAATCCCCAGGGAATTGGCCGGGTTCGGGAGCACGCGCTTGGCACATTGGCGCGGTGTTCGACGGTGCTATAACGCCCGCCGTGCCGTACTCCTCCGAGTTCCGTTGCTTTGCTGGTTGTGAAGGCTCGTGGCCCGTCACCCGACCGATCTATCGCTGCCCGACGTGCCAGGGGCTGCTCCAGGTGGTGCACGACACCAGGGCCCTGAAGGACCGCAGCGGCGCCTCGTGGATGAAGCTGTTCGACGAACGCTACAAGCAGAACGTCTGGCCCTACGGGTCAGGCGTCTGGGGCAAACGCGAATGGGTAATGCCGCAGGTGCCTGACGATCTCATCGTGTCGATGTACGAGGGCGGCACGAACTTGTTCTGGGCCGATCGCTACGGCAAAGAGCTTGGGCTCTCCGATCTTTGGGTCAAACTGTGCGGCAACAGCCACAGCGGTTCCTTCAAGGACCTTGGCATGACCGTGCTGGTCAGCGTGGTGCGGATGGCGATTCAGGAGGGTCTGAAGGTCAAGGCCCTGGCTTGCGCGTCGACGGGCGATACCAGCGCTGCGTTGGCGGCCTACGGCGCCGCCGCCGGCCTGCCTGTGGTCGTGCTCTTGCCTCATAACAAGATTTCCACCGCACAGCTCGTTCAACCCCTAGCCCACGGGGCGCTGGTGCTTGGTCTGGATACGGATTTCGATGGCTGCATGGAGATCGTGCAGCGGCTGGCTTCAGAGGGCCTGGTCTACCTCGCCAACTCGATGAACCCGCTCCGCCTCGAGGGTCAGAAGACCGTGGCGATGGAGATAGTCCAGCAGTTTAACTGGGAGATCCCGGATTGGATTATCTTGCCGAGCGGGAACCTGGGCAACGCATCGGCGCTCCACGCCGGTTTCAAGTTGATGCGCGAGCTCGGTGTGGTCTCGAACTATCCGCGTTTGGTGATAGCGCAGGCCGAGAACGCGAACCCGCTCTATCGCGCCTGGAGCGAGGGCAAGCGCGAAGTGACGCCGATCCAAGCCAAGCCCACGCAAGCGACCGCGATTCAGATCGGCAACCCCGTTAGTGCACCTCGCGCCATTCAGGCGCTCGAGGAGCTGAACGGCATCGTCGAGCAAGCCAGCGAGGAAGAGCTGTGCGAGGCCGCCGCGCGGGCTGATCGGACGGGCATGTACACGTGCCCGCACACGGCCGTGGGGCTTGCCGTACTCGAGAAGCTGGTGGCGCGCGGCGTTATCAAGAAGGATGATCGCGTCGTTTGCGTATCCACCGCGAATGGCCTCAAGTTTACGGAGTTCAAGGTGAAGTACCACGACGGCTCGATCCCGGGCGTGAACGGTCGCCTGAAGAACCCGCCGGTGCTGCTGCCGCCAAGCTTCGACAAAGTCGTTGACGCCATCTCGCAGCGTTTCGGTTGAGCCTGCGCAAAAAAACAAGCCGCGCAGCCTGTGGGCCACGCGGCTTGTCTTGCTTCGAAGCGGTCGGCTAGAAGCTGAGGCGCGCGGCAGCGCCAGCACCCTTGGGGTGGGCGTAAGGCGCAACCACCAGCTTGGCCTGCTTCGGAAGCTTGGCCAGGTTGCGGGCGGTCGAGGTTGCCGTGTCGTCACTGGTTAACAGCACGACGCCGGTCACGCCGAG
>JANNWK010000308.1:0-2052 GCA_031408355.1 Myxococcales bacterium | reverse complement strand
GAGGCAACCGCTGCCCGGCAGATTGGCGCAGGCGGCCGCGCCCCGCGCTACCGCGGCTCCGCCCTCGACGGACTCAAGGACCGAGAAACCGCCGGCCGCCGTGTAGCGAACCATGACGGCGGCCCCACGGCCCATGGCACGCATTCGGGCGCTGCTGTACAGGAGGGCGATGCGCTGGGCCGCCTCCCTGCCGCGCCGCTCCCGCATCTGCTCGGCGATGCCGGGCGTGGCGATCACGGCCATGACGCCGATGATGAGCACGACCACCATCAACTCGATCAAGGTGAAGCCCAGGCTGGCCTGGCGGACGTAGCGGAGCCGGTAGGAAGGTTTCAACAGCACGAGAAGCCTGAACGTACAGCAAGGTGCGTGCCCAGGTTGGCAGTTTCTAGGTCCTCGAAATAGCTAGTATTTATTGGGATGTAGGGGTGTCGGCGACCGGTAAGAAATGCGGCGCTGTGTAAACGTTGCGGAGTAGCGATGGTGTCGGGGAAGCCCCTACCCAGGGTCGCTGACCGCTTGGGGTTCTCGGGGTTTGGTAGCGGCGGGCAGAGGCACTACAAGGCGGGCATGGGTTGTCGCGTTGCCGTGGTCGTCTGCTGCCTGGGCCTTTCCGGCCTGGCGTGCTCCAAGAAGGATGCCGAGCTGGAGCGCGGCGCGGCGCCGCCGCCCGTGGTCAGCTCGAAGCCGGACGCCTGCGCTGGCGGGGGAGGCCGCGTGACGGACGCGCTCAGCGCCGGCTTCTTCCCGGGGAAGTCGGGCGACTACTGCATCGATCCGAACGGCGAGACGCGGGCCTACGGTGAGAGCGCCAAGGGCACGCTCGAGACCGTGTGTACCGAGCTGCTGGATGGCGAGTGCGAGGTGTACAAGAGCTTCGGGCTCAAGCGGGTGGTTACTCTGCGCTACGTCGACGGCCGAGGCTCGCCGGGCACAGTGAACGTTACGGTTTCTCGTTTCGCGAGCGCCGAGGGCGCGTACGGGTTCTTCACCAAGCGCGTGATCGCCGACGGTGATCCGGCGGACGGGGTGCCGCTGGCACTGGCAGCGGGCGCCGCTGGCGCGCTTGGCACCGGGATTGCGTATGTCTGGCGTGGGGAGCTCGTCGCCGAACTCAGCTACGCCAACGAGCTGGAAACGCCCGAGCAGATCAAGCTGGGGGCTGGCAAGGCGCTGCCAGAACTCGCTCGTCAGCTGGGCGAGCGTTTGCCGGGTGAGGCCTTGCCGTTGCCAGCGGTGCGCTTGCTGCCGACGGAGAAGTTATTGCCGATGGGCCTCAGCTACACGCAGAATGACCTGCTGGGCGTAGCAGGCTTGGGCGCGGGAGCGACGGGTTTCTACCAGGACGGCGAGCTTCGCTACCGCGTGCTTGGGCTGGCCCGTGGCGACGAAGACTCGGCCAAGGACGTGATGGGCACGCTGAAGAAGCTGCCGCTTAGCCGGGTGCAGAAGGATCTGGGTTTTGACTCTGTGGCGTTCTCGACTCGCGAGTCCGAGGGAGCTCTGCAGACCGAGTGGCTCGCCGGCCGCTCGGGT
Source organism: Myxococcales bacterium (assembly GCA_031408355.1). Classification (GTDB taxonomy): domain Bacteria; phylum Myxococcota_A; class Polyangia; order Polyangiales; family Polyangiaceae; genus PMG-095. The sequence continues at coordinate 516 of JANNWK010000308.1, read as the reverse complement.
AGCGCCATCGTGATCGTCGGCGACGAGCCGTTCAAGCTCAAGGCGGGTAGCGACGGCGGGGGTCGCGTTCCCGCCGACAGGAAGCTTGCGCTGCTCCGGGTCGCGCTCGCCAAGAAGGCGCCCTAGGCCTCGTTTTGCGCTAGAATCGGCCGAAGTGGACTTCGAACTCAGCGAGCAACACGCGCTACTACAGAGCACGCTTCGGCAATTTTTTGCGGAGCGAGTGGCGCCGCGCGCGCGCGAGTGGGACGAGGCCGAGCGCTTCCCGCACGAGATCATCCCGGAGCTGGCGGCGCTGGGTTTGCTCGGGATCAAGATCCCGGAAGCTTACGGTGGCGCCGGGCTCGACATGTCGGCCTACGCCATCGCGGTGGAGGAAGCGGCGCGCGTTGACGGGTCGCTGGCGCTCACGATCGCCAGCCACAACGGCCTCGGCACGGGTCACATCTTGGCGGTGGGCACCGAGGAGCAGAAGCAGCGCTACCTCAGCCGAGCGGCCTCGGGTGAGTGGCTGGC
>JANNWK010000307.1:0-5029 GCA_031408355.1 Myxococcales bacterium | reverse complement strand
CGCCTCTAACAACTCACGTTAACCCCGCGGGGCTGAATAGGGGCTAATCCGCAGCGAGCCCTGCTTAATGTTGTGGCGGACGTGTGGCGCTACCGGGCGGCCGGCGCGCAGTCCCTCGGCCAAAACGGCCGCGTAGGCGTCGATATCGGCCGCTTTTGAGCCGGTGCAGGAACCGCCGTAGGCGATGTCGATGCGCGGGGCCCCCGCCGCGAGCACGCCGCGGAGCGGCTGAGCGTTCCGTGGATCCCCGGGTAGCGCCAGCATCGGTTCCACCTGCGAGAGATCGAGCTTCAGGACGGCCGCGTAACTTGCGCCCGGATCCGCATGCAGAAAGGCCCAGTCGGGCGGTATCACTTGACCGCGGCGCACTGAAAGCTCGTCGCGGGCGCGCTCGTCGAAGGCCACGATCCCGCTAACGGCCGAAGCCTCGACGGCCATGTTGGTGAGTGTGGCGCGCTCGTCGAGCGAAAGCCCCTGGACGCCACTGCCGCAGAACTCGAGCACCTTGCCGGAGAGGGCGCCGGCCTGGGTCGCTTCGAGGGACAGTAGCGAGAGCATGACGTCCTTGGCGGAAGTGCCAGCACGGAGTTGCCCGGAAAGCTCGACCTTCACCGTCTCGGGCACGCACACGCGAACGTCACGGGTAAAGAAGGCGTTCGCCATGTCGGTGCTGCCAACGCCGAAAGCAAACGCGCCGAGGGCGCCGGCCGTGCAGGTGTGCGAATCGGTACCGACGATCACCGTGCCCGGCACTCCGAGCTCGTCCACCACAACGTTGTGGCAAATACCGTAGCTACGCGGTCCGCTCTCGCTTTCGACCTCGTCGTAAAGTCGAACCCCGTGGCGCTTGGCAAAGCGCTCCTGCGCGCGCGCCAGCTCAAGCGCGTGCTCATACAGGTTGAGCGCGTGGTGGCGGGGGGTCAGGGCCTGCCCTAGCAGCGTGAGGTGATCACGGAACAGCACCAGGCTCCCCGGGTCGTTCACCTGGGCGTCCTCGCCCAGACCTGCGCGGAACAGCGCGTCGGCCATGGCCGTGACGTAGTCGTGAGAGAAGCGCAGATCCGCGCGGACGAAGTGCGACTCACCCGGCGCGACGGCGAAGACCCCCAAACTGCCGTCCGCGTTCGCCACGCGACTGGCGATGATCCGCTCCACCAGGGTCATCGGTCGCGCCTCTTGGTCGGGGCGGACTACCGTGAGTTTCCGAGGTACTTGCAGCGAGAGTCGTCGCGCGTTGTAGGCGAACAAGCCTCCCGCCAACACTACCTCCCTAGCCAAGACGTCCGCACCTCGACAAAGCTCCTCGACGCCCGCGCTTTCACCGGCCAGGAGCCGCGGCAACAGACCGAGGTCCGTGGACACATGGACCCCCAGGTTCTGGCAATTCTGAAGAAATATCTTCTCGACGCTCTTGACGATGATCAGGCGGATCCCGGCCTCGCGCAGCGCGAAGGGAGCCGTTTCGCGGGACGAGCCATAGCCGAAGCTGCTCCCTGCCACGAGCACCTCGAACCCGCCGCTGACGACGTCGCCAGCCTGGATGGCTCCACCCTCAAGGCCCACCAGGCAGTAGCGCGCCAGCGTGCGGTCGAAGTAGTAGCAGGCCCAGGCAGGGGTGATCTCGTCAGTGGAGACTCGGTCGCGAAGTGGACCGAGCGACGCGAGATCAAGGCAGGGCGCCACGCCGCGCAGCTGACCGTGGAGCTGCTCGGTGCTCTCGGTCAGCACGAGCACGCGACCGGCCAATGAGAAACCGTGACTCAAGGCGCGGCCTTGCGTGCAGCGCCCGCATCCGTCTCAGCCCGATGCAGGGCCGCGACAATCCCGAGCGCCAAGCGAAACGCGTCGGACCGTCGCGCCACGCCCCGCGGCGTGCCTGCCTCGAGGCCAGCAAGGAGCCTCAGGGCCTTGGTGTCGGCCCCGGCGTGGCCGGGTCGTCCCGCGTCGGCCAGGCCGAGCGCGTGCAGACTTTCCAGGCTAAGCGGCGCTGCCAGCGCCCGCGCGAGCGCGTCGTCGTCAAGCATCGGCGCGGAGTTTACGTGAAGATCCCGGTCCTTGCCGGTTTGTCCGCGGATGGCCGGAGATTTCTCGGGTGCCCTGATGGCCGGGCCCTTGCAATTTGGTTGAACTGGACGCCCATCCAGGGGAAATGCCTGAGGCCGTGGCATTGCGAGGAGCAGCAGCGTTCTTCACTATCGCGCTCGCTAGTTTGGCGGTGGGCGTAGGTGCGTGCCGACCGCGAGCCAGTGTCGGAGCTGGTCCCGGTCCCAGCAGTGGGGCCGCCTCAGCCAGCGCCAGCAGCGCTTCTCACCGACCGAGGGTCGAGCCGCTCGCCCGAGAGTTGAGCGAGATCCCAGCAGGCACGCTGCGCGCCGGGAGCACGCCGGGCAGCCCGGGACGAATGCCCGAGCTCGAAGCCAAAGACCAGGAGGTCGAGCTCGGACCGTTCCGTATCGATCGACTCCCCTACCCCAACGACCCCACACTCCCTCCCCTGCTCGGTAAGAGTCGTGAAGAGGCGCGCAGGCTTTGTTCCGAACGCGGCGCCCGACTGTGCACAGAGCTTGAGTGGGAACGCGCCTGCAAGGGGCCGAAACAGGACGACTACCCGTCGGGGGCCAGCTGGGATCCCAACTGCGCGTCCAAGCCCAAGGACTGCGCGAGCGGCTTTGATGTGCTGGGTCTGGGCACCGCCGCCAGCGAGTGGGTATCAAGCGATCTACTGGCGCAGGACGGCAAGCGTCGCGGCGTGCTGCGCGGCGCGAGCAAGCAGGCCATCGCTACCTTGCACCGCTGCGCGTCGCGACAGCCCACCCCGGCCGAGACCGAGCAGCAGGACATCGGGTTCCGCTGTTGCCAGGGCGCGCCGAACGCAGCCGTGGTCGGCGAACCCAAGCAGGGCCCGGTGTTCCAAAAGGTAAAGCTCGGCGCGGACGAGCTTGCGCGCGCTTTAGCCGCCGACCCACAGGGTCAGGCGTTGGCGAAAGACATCAAATTCTTCCGCGAACCTGACGGCGCCGAGACGGTCATCTCTCGCGGCTCCGGCGACAAGAAGGGCTTCGACTTCACCGTGGCGCCGTTGCTTTGGAGCCCCGCGCCGGGCGCGGACTTCCTGCTGGTCACGGCACGTTCGGGAGAGTCGACCTCGTTCGTGGCCGCGTTCCATGTCCTGCCCGGGGGTCGCTACCGGCTTGCCTCCACGCTGGCTTTGCACGGCGAACCGGGCCCCGTGGCGCTGGCCTTTAGCGCCGACATTCGTCCACGCGTCCACTTCTCGACCTGCTGGGGTTGCCCCGGCGAGACCGGCAAGGCCCTGTTTCGCAAGCCAGAAACCGTCGTGATTGTTCAACCGTAGCGCGCCGGAAGCTCACTTCGCGGGCGCGCGGAGCTCAAAGCACGAAGCGCCTGAACTTGCGATGCCAACCGTCGCGCCCGCCACCTCGGCCGCTACCCGGGCTGCGTAGAGCCCGAGACCGCGGCTGTAGCGACCACCGGAGGCGTTCTTGCTGAACAACTGGCCCTCTGCCGTGAAAGCCGTGACACCAAGCGCCGGGGCTACGGGTGTGCCGGTGTCGAGCACGCTCACCACGACCTCGCCGCCGTGGCGACCCGCGTAAACGCTGACTTTGCCGCTCTCGCCGGCGTGCTGGATAGCGTTGCGAACCAAATTGGCCAGCGCGCGCAGCCACATCTCGCGATGCGCAACGATCCGCATTGGGCCCGCGGAGTCGAGGTCGACCTCCAGCGTGACGCGATAGCTCTCCGCGAAACGCCGGGATTTCTGGGCCACGTCATGCAGCAGCTCGCGCAGGGACAGCTCGAGCTTCTCCCGAGGCTTGGAGCCGTCCAGGGCAGTGGCTAGGAGCTCCAAATTATCGGTGATGTGTCCCAGCGCATCACTCGAAGCGGCAACGTCCTCCAGGGCCTCACGGGCCTCGCTATCCGAGCCACCGACGACCGAGGTGAGGAAGCTCACGTTGCTGTGCAAGGCCGACAGCGGATTCCGGAGATCGTGCGCGAACAAGCCAAGCAGCGCACTGACGAGCTCCGAGTTCAATTCTTCCTTCACTCCGCACTTCCGGCGTCATTATCCCACAAAGAAGCCACGAAGGTCGTCAAGAGATCGCGGAGCCGTTCGTGCTCCTCGAGCGGCAGGATGTGCGAACCGCCAGGAAACATCTGCAGTTGCGCCCCCGGGATGGCCTCGGCCATCGCCACAGACACCTCGGGCGGCGTGAAGGTATCGCGCGAGCCGGCCACAACCAGAACCGGGACGCGAATTTCGGGCAGCAGATCCTGGGCGGAATGGTCCCCCGCCGCCGCCAGCATCCTCGCGAATAGCGTGAAATCGACATGAAGCGCGTGGCGAAAGTAGGGCTCGACGTCCTCGATCCGAACCTTCGCCGGATCGATGTCGCCCATCAGAACGCCCAACTTGATCACGGCCCGCACCGGCACGCGTGCCCAGAGGGCTCGCAGCAGCCGCGGGTGGCGCGAACTCCAGGACAGCACACTCGGCAGCACCGACGAAAGGACCTCGCTGCCCTTGAAAGTGTGCGTAACACGGCCAAAGCTGCCGCACAGAAGCACCATGCCCCTCACTCGCTCGGGCCGCGCCCGGTACGCCTCAAGCGCGACCTGCGTGCCCAGGGAGTGACCGATCAGCACGACCTCGGGGTCGCCCAGGTGTTCGCGAACCGCGTTCAGATCGGCCGCATGGGCGGGCACATCCAGTCGATCGCGGTCCACGGGAAGTCCACTGCGACCGTGACCGCGATAGTGGAAATGAGCCACCCGCATCTGCTCAGCCAACTCCTCCCACAGGTAGCGGAAGATATAGCCGTCGCAGACCAGCCCATCGCACAGCATCGCTGTCAGCCCAGAGGGCTGGCCGTGCTGACGAACGTAGAGCCGAGTCCCGTCAGGCGCCTGAGCAAAGGACTCAGGCGCAGCGGACTCAGGGGGTTGCCTCTTCCTCGTCGTCACTGATGTCGTTCACGCTCGGGATCTTCCTGATCTCGAGCCGCGC
>JANNWK010000306.1:0-2485 GCA_031408355.1 Myxococcales bacterium | reverse complement strand
CGTACGGTCCCGAAACTCGATCGTCCGAAAATCAAGTAGCGCCAGGTCGGGTTCGCCGAGGCCATCGTGGCCATGAGCTCGGCGAGCGCGTAGCCCGCGTGCGCGGGCGCCCCGGATCGCGACGGGCTGCGCCGTCGTACTTCTTCGCGGCCACCAGCTTCCGGTACCAGCCAAGCAGGGTGTCCGGCGTGGCGATGCCCGCGATGCCCTGGAGACCGGCTCGTCCCAGAGCCTTGGCCCGAACGGCCAGGCGTCGGCGCTGGTCGTCGTTCAGCCGCGGCCGTCGGCCCCCGAGCTGCTCGCGGAGGACCCGGTTCTCGGCGACGAGGTACTCGATCACGTTCTGCTGGCCGCGATGGATCCAGCCAGCCACCGCGAGCACGAACAATCTCAGGAGAACGGCGTTCATCTTCAGACCACTCTACCTGCCCGATGGCACGCTCGGACCCCCGAGAAATGCCGCAAATCCAACCCCGATGGGCTCGGCCGAGTTTCGGCACCATACGACGTTGAAGCCGCGGACGCGACCAAGTCGCGCGGCGGAAGAGAAAGCAGCGCGCCGCCGATGCGCTCTTGCCAAAAGGCGCGCTCGTCCGCGCGATGCGTGACCATGAGCACCGTGCTCTTTTGCTGGGAGCACAGCGCTTCGACGAGCCCGAGGGCGCGCGCACGGTTCTCTGGATCGAGACCGGAGGTGGGCTCGTCCATGACCAGCAGCGGGGGCAGCTTGATGGCGGCGCGTGCGATGAGCACGAGGCGCTGCTGACCGAAGGAGAGCTCGCGGAAGGCGGCGCTCAGGCTAAGCCCGAGGTCGAGCCATTCGAGCCAGGCTCGCGCTCGCCGGCGGTGACTGGGCTCGGGCTGCTGGTAGACCCCAATGCTGTCGTAGAGGCCGCTCAGCAGCACCTCTTCGATGCTGCCGCCCACCCGGTAGTCGCGGTGCAGGCGCGCGGAAACGGCACCGATGTTGCGCTTGATGTCCCACACGGTCTCGCCGCTGCCGCGACGGCGGCCGAACAGCTGAAGCTGGTTGCTATAGGCCTGCGGATGGTCACCCGTCAGCATGTCCAGCAGGGTTGACTTGCCGGAGCCATTGGGGCCTTCGATGAGCGTGTGCTGCCCGACCGCCACTCGGAAGTCGAGCCGATCGAACACGACCTTTTCGCCGTAGCAGACCCGGCCCTGAACCAGCTCGACCAAAGGCACCTGCGGGTCGAGTGGCTCGTACCAACTGCCCAGCTCCACCGGCGGAGGCCTACCGCCCAGCGCGGGCGCGGGGCGCTTGAGGACCACCACCCGTTTCACTGCCTCCAGCGCAAACGGCTGCTCGCCGGCACCGAACGTTCCCAAGACCACTATCGGCAAGCCCTGGGACACCTGCACGATGGCCTGCGCCAGCTCCGCGTATGACGCTCGGTCGAGCCCGTCGAACGGATCGTCCAGAATCAGCAGCGACGGCGCGCCAAGCGCGGCCGCCAGCAACAAGACCTTGCGCGCTTCGCCCGTGGAGAGCAGCCGGTAGCCGCGCTGCCACAGCGGCTCGAGCCGAAATGCCCCGAACAGCGGGTGACTTCGGCCCTGCTCGCCCAAAAGGTCGCCCACCGTGGTCCCGTGGTCGGTGGCGTCTTGGAAGTTGCTCTCGTCCGCCGCCAACTGCGCTTCGTAGAACGCTTGTTGCGTTTCGGCCGAGAGCAGTCGCGCGCCCGCCGTGCGTTCTGAAAGGGCCCGCGCCGCGCGCGATTTGCCCGAGCCGTTCGGGCCGGTGACCAACGTCAGTCCCGGCCCCGAACACGCCTCGAGGGCGTGGCCACTCAAACCAGCGCCCCTACCCGCCCACGGAGATTTGCTTCATCGCGGTCATGTAGCCGCGCAGCGTGCCGCCGACCTTCTCGTCCGGGTGATTCTCGATGGCTTGATTGACGGCGAGCAGGCGGCGGTTGTCCACGTGCTGGCTGCCGGGCGCGAACGCCTTGCCTATCACGTCGGTCGACTGCTTGCTCATGAACTCCTTGAGCAGCGGGACCGCGGCGTGGCTGAACAGGTAGCAGCCGTACTCGGCTGTGTCACTGATGACCTTGTTCATCTCGTACAACTTCTTACGAGAAATCAGGTTCGCGATCAGCGGCGTCTCATGCAGTGACTCGTAGTACGCGGACTCCGCCTTCATGCCCACCTCGACCATGCACTCGAACGCCAGCTCGACGCCGGCCTTGACCATGGCGACCATCAGCACCGCGTGGTCGAAGTACTCTTGCTCGCTGATCTTGTCGGGGCCAGCCGGCGTCTGCTCGAAGGCGGTGTCGCTCGTGGCCGCGCGCCAGCCGAGTAGGTTCACGTCGCCGGCGTCCCAGTCCTTCATCATCGTCGTGCTGAAAACGCCGGTGATGATGTCGTCTTGGTGCTTCTTGAACAGTGGACGCATCAGCGTCCGCAGCTCTTCGGCTAGATCGAAGGCCTTGATCTTCGCCTGAGCAACCCGGCGAAG
>JANNWK010000305.1:0-12385 GCA_031408355.1 Myxococcales bacterium | reverse complement strand
CCGAACTTTCGTGGCTCGGCGGGCTCAGCCTGCGCGGACGGCTTCCGGCTGGCCGGCGCCACCGATTTCCGCGCGGGCGGCGCCACCGATTTTCGTGTTGGGGCGGGGGCGGGCTTGCGGGTCCCGGCTGCGGTCGCGCTGCGTCGGACCGCCGCCGGGGGAGCGACCGATTTGCGGATCTGGCTCGATTTCGCCGACGATTGGGGGTTGTTCTTGGGCATGGCCGCAGCAGGGTGGTCCGCCAAACTTGGGCGAACCGGCTCCTAGCGACCGAAGCGTATTATACCTGCGGGAGTTTTCCGAATTTCCCCCGTAGTGAGCCCCGAACGCGTCGATGACCGGTGTAGTCAGCCCCGAACCGCCCAGTGAGCCTGCCACGGCTTCAGCGCTTGAGCAGCGCGTGGCCGTGGTCGTCAACGGCAACGCGAAGAATGCCACGGCGGAGGTCATTTCCACTCTCGATCAGATCCTGTCCGGGGGGGATCTGTTCGTATCCAGAAAGCTGTCGGACGCGCGTCACATCGCCAAGACGCTGGTCGCTCGCGGCTACGGCACGGTGCTGACCGGCGGTGGCGACGGCACGTTCACGGTCATGGTTACCGAAGTGGTTCACGAAGCCCGTCGCTCCGGCAAGCCTTTGCCCCGCTTTGGATTGCTCAAGCTCGGCACGGGCAATTCGTTGGCCTGGGTGGTCGGCGCGCAAGGCGCAGAAAAGCATGATCTCCAGGCCGACATTCGCCGACTGATCGCCGACGCCGGCAGTCGCACGATCCGGCTCGTCGAGGTGGAGGGCTTCATCGCTCCATTCTGTGGTGCCGGGGCGGACGCCGTGGTGCTCGCAGACTACGGCAGGGTCAAGAATGCGCTCGGCAAGACCCCGCTTTCGAGGATCGCCCCGGGTCCGTTGGGCTACGCGGTGGCGGTCATCACGCGCTCTATTCCGACCTTCCTCTCGCAGAAGTTGACGCACTGCCGAATTCGCAACGACGGCGCCGACGCGTTTCGGGTGGGCCCAAAGGGCAACATTGTCGGCGCCCCCATCCCAACGGGGCAGGTTGTCTACGAAGGACCGATGCGGGTCTGCGCGCTGTCGACGATTCCCTACTACGGCTATGGGTTCCGCATGTTTCCCTTTGCCGAGGAGCGCCCTGACCGCATGCACCTGCGAATTGCGACCCTGGGACTGGTCAGTTTCGTCAGGCACTTTCCCCAAATTTGGCGGGGCGAGTACGAAAGCCCAGAGGAGCTCAGCGACTATCTAGTGGACGCGGTCAGCATAGAGTTCGACCCAGCCGTGGAGTTTCAGATCGGCGGAGACTCTCGCGGTCTCCGTAGCCATATCTCCGCGCTGCTTTCGCCAACTCCGATTCGTTTGGTGGACTTCTATGCCCCGCCCAACGCCCAATAGAGCCAGTCGTTCGTGCTGGGTGTTGCTGGTTGCCTGCATCACCCTCGGCAAGCCAGCGCGCGCGGCCGAGCCCGTCGCCGTGCGCGCTCTGCTGGTTTGTCGGCCAGAGGTGGCTCCGGGTCGAGTCTTGTGCGAGCTCACGGTCGCGCCTGTGGGCCCGGTGCGGTTGGTCTGGGGTGACGCCTTGGTTACCCGGGCTCCAGCCTTCGCCCGACCGCTCAGGGCACGCGTCACCCCCGGGCGCTTCGGTAGCGGGACAGGCTCGGGCGAGCGGCGGCTTGGTCTGGCCTTCGTTGCGAGCGAGAACGGAGCGGGCCCGGTAACGCTGCTGGCTCGGGTCGTGCTCTGCGAGGGCGATCCCGAACGGGAGCGCTGCTTTGCGCAAAGCCTCGCGGTGACCGCGGAACTCCGCGTCGGCTCGTAAGTTGTCCCCAACAGGCCAGATTTGGTAGCCGCAAGGGGATGAAGCTCCCTGGAAGGCTCCGGCTAACGACCCTCGGGGACGTGCTGGGAGCGCTGCACCGCGAAGCCGCGTGTGGAACCCTGGAGCTGACGGAGGATCGCGGCGCGATCCATCGCGTGCATCTTGATGCGGGCCGGGTCTTCGAGGTCGAGTCGGAGTTGTCGCGCTCGCGCCTGGGTGAGCTCCTGGCAGGGCAGGGCTTTCTCGGGGCGCTCGGCTTGGCCCGTCTGGCGCAGAGGCTGCTTGAGGCTCCGCCTCAGCGGACCGGTGACATCCTGATCGAAGAAGGCTTGGCGACCGCGGAGCTTGTGAGCGCTGGACTACGACGTCAGCTCCGGCTGAAGCTTGAGGCGCTCTTCAACCTGACGGACGCGCGACTCACGTTTCGGGTTCCACGCGCTCGCGCAGGTATGCGGCAGCCGCTTTCCCCCGGTGAGTTCCTGCATGGCAGACCCCGTGCGCGATTTCGGGTGAAGCCTGGGACGGGGGCAGCGCCCGCCTTCGCCGTCGAGCGGGGCGGGGCCAGGCTGAGGGCATTCGCCACACTGGGCCTGCTTCCCGGAGCTGACCTTGCCACGGTGCAACAGGCGTTTCGCCGGCTAGCGCGAAGCCAACACCCCGACCGATTTCCGGAAGCGAGCGCGTCCGAACGAGCCCGGCACCTGGAAAAGTTCGCCCAGCTGAGCGCTGCCTATCACGCGCTCGCCGGCTGAAGCCCAAGCGAGCCTGCTAACGCTTGTCGAGCGAAGCGATCAGCTCCGGCAACTCCACCAGCGAATCCAGGATGACGTCGGGTTTGCTGGCCAACAGACGTTCAAGGGCCTGGATGCCTCCGCGAACGCCGACGGTGAAGGCTCCCGCCGCCCGCCCCGACAGGATGTCCTGCGGACCGTCACCGACCATGACAAGCTCGGAGGTCGCAATGCCGAGCAAGTTTGCGGAGTGCCGTACCGGCGCGGGATCGGGCTTTCGATGGGCCAAGTCGTCACCGGCCACCACCGCCCCCAAAAGCGGGCTCAGACCGAAGCCGTCGAGCACTCTGACTGCCGTGCGGCGGGGCTTGTTGGTGCACACCCCGAGCGGGTAGTTGCGCAAGGCTTCGAAGGCGGCCCGCACGCCTGGCATGAGTCGGGTGTGATCGATCGGGTGCGCCGAGTAATAGTCGAGAAATTCGGCAACCAGCTTGGGGATGCGTGCGTCTTCCTCCTGGATCCGCGCGGCGCGAGCGAGCAGCAACGGCGCCCCGTCTCCAACGTAGGTTTCGAGCTCAGTGTGATCTCGAATTTCGAAACCGCACACGCCGAGGGCGTGGTTAGTGGCTTCCGCAATGTCGCGCCGGGAGTCGACCAGTGTGCCGTCGAGATCGAAGACGATGCCAGCTACCTTTGTCGCGAGCACTTCAGCCTGCGTTCCAGAAGATGGCCCGCCCGACGAAGAACGGTCCCATCTTGTCCATGTACTCCGCAGTCTGTCGGGTTTGTCGCATCGCCTGAACGACGTGCGACAACGGATGCAGATCCTTGCCGAGTAGGCCGATGACGAAGTCATTATCGGCTTGGTCCAGTCCATGGCATGCCAAGCGCACGTCGTGCGCCAGATCTTGCGAGCCGTAGGCCCGGCCGATCCCGCCGTGTTCACGCATGATCTGGCCGCGCTCGCGCGGGTCCAGGCGCTCGAAGGGGCCCACCCGTCGCAGCGGGTACCAGATCGCCCACGGCCACAATGGGTTCAGCACGGTCTCGCGGGGCCGGGAAAGGAGCCAGTACTCTAAATCTTGCTCGAAGCCGGTGGAGTAGGTCCGGCCCAGCATGGACAATTCGGGCCGGAGCCGCAGCCCCGCAAGCTCGGGCCCGCCGAGGATAGGTCGGACCTTCGTCGGAAAGTCCGCTGGCTGTTCACTGAACGTGAGCACCGCCAGGCCACGTGGATGCTGCACGTCCTCGTACACGACGCTGGGGACCGAGTGCTCACGCAAGAGGCGGGTCAAGGTGGGCAGGGTAGCGGCGGGGTCATCGCATTCGAAGCCGAGGAACTGCATGAACAGGCGGCGGTCCATGACCACGGGCGCCCCGGTCTTGTCGGAGCCGCGCTCATTCAGGTCTACCTGGTGCTCCTTCGGCCCGTGGTCGCTCATGGCTGCACAGATAACACGGATCGGCTAGTCTTCGCCGGCTTTGCCTGCCCCCATTCCTGCCCCTGCTTCGGTCCCTCCTGCTCAGCGCGTGGCTGCCGAAACCTCTCACCCTCTTCCCGCTGGCATGCGGGATTTTCTGCCGCCGGACGCGCGGCAGCACGCAGATCTGGCGCGGCGGGTGCTGGGCAGCTTCGAGTTGTTCGGCTACGAGCTCGTGACGTTGCCGGTCTTCGAGTACGAAGCGGTGCTTGAGCGAGGACTAGGGGCCTTGCAGCCGGACGAGGTGCTCCGGTTCGTTGAACCCGAAACCGGGGAGGTGGTGGTGCTGCGACCCGACATGACACCGCAGCTCGCGCGAGTCGTCGCGACGCGGCTCGCTGAGGCGCAGCCCCCGATACGGCTGTGCTACCAGGGCTCAGTCCTACGCCGTCGGCGTGAGCGAGCCCGGCGTCATCGGCAGATCTTCCAGGCGGGCATCGAACTCATCGGGCTCGACGGGCCCGCCGGAGATATCGAGGCGCTTGAGGTGGCTTGCGCCGCGGCTCGCGCCGTGAACCTAGACGACTTCGTCCTCGACTTGGGGCACGCGGGGATCGCCTCGGCCCTGCTAGAAGGCGTCGAGCCCAAGCGTCAGCGCGCTGCCGTCGACGCGCTCCACTTGAAGGACCGGGTGGAGCTGACGCGAGCGGCGGCCTCCGCGGGGCTACCGCGCCAGGAGCAGGAAGCGTTGTGCGCGTTGAGCGAGCTCCACGGCGGTCGCGAGATCTGGCCGGCCGCGCAGCGGGTACTCGCTGGAACGCGAGCCGAGCCAGGATGGGTCGAGCTCACGAGGGTGGTCGAGCAGGTGGAGCGGCAAGGCTTTGCCCGTTCCCTCTTGCTGGATCTCGGTGAGACGCGGCACTTCGAGTATTACACTGGCACTACATTCCAACTGCATGCTCGAGGCCCCGGCACGCCGATCGCATCCGGCGGCCGCTATGACGGTCTCATCGGACGCTATGGGCGCTCTCTCCCGGCCTTCGGCTTGGCGTTCGGCCTGGATGACTTAGCGTGGGCTCTCGGAGGTATTTCCGACGCGGAAACCAGTCCGCGCGTGTTGCTGTCGGCGGCCGCAGCAGGCCTGGCCCCCGGCCTCCGCGAGCGTGGGGTTCGCTCTGCGCTAGGACCCGAGCAGGATCCGCTGGCGTACGCGCGAGCCTGGCGGTACACGCATTGGGTGAGCGCCACAGCTTCAGAGGCGGTGGTGACTTCCGTACCCGACATGGTGGAGCAACGTGCTCCGCTCGACGCTGCCGCGGTGGCGCGCGTCGTAAGTCAGGTGAACCCGGGTAGAACCGAAGAAGAGCGGTGACAGCCATGTCGTGTGTCGTGATCGTGGGCGCCCAATGGGGCGACGAAGGCAAAGGCAAGATCGTCGATATCTATACGGAGTTCGCCGATGTCGTAGTCCGCTACGCGGGCGGACCCAACGCGGGGCACACCCTGGTGGTGGGCGACGACAAGCTCGTCGTCAGGCTCCTGCCGAGCGGCATTCTGCGCCCGCAGACTCGCTGTATCCTGGCGCAGGGCATGGTCATCGATCCGGAGGTCCTGCTCGGCGAAGTGGATGAGCTCATCCGCCGCGGTCACAGGGACGTGGAGAAGCGGCTCAGCGTGTCAGATCGCGCGCATTTGATCCTTCCATACCATGTGCTGGTCGACACGCTGCGAGAGGCATCGGCCGGCGCAATAGGCACAACCAAGAAGGGTATTGGCCCGGCCTACGAAGACAAGGCGCGTCGTACGGGTGTGCGCGCGGGCGATCTGCGCGACGGAACGCGACTTGGCGAACGACTGCGAGCAGCGCTTGAGGCTTGGGCACCGACGATCCGTGCGCTGGGCGGCGAAGTCCCGCAGGTGGAAGATATCCAGAGGCAGCTTGAGCAGGCTGGCAAGCGCGTGCTGCCGCTGCTCGCCAACACGTCGGCGCTGGTCGATGCGGCGGTGCGAGCCGGCAAGCGTGTGATGCTCGAGGGCGCGCAGGGCACGCTGCTCGACATCGATCACGGGACCTATCCGTTCGTGACCTCGAGCTCTGCCGTCGCCGGCGGCGCCTCGATTGGCACGGGCATCGGGCCGAACCGCATCTCGTCCGTGCTCGGTATCACCAAGGCCTACGCAACGCGCGTGGGTTCGGGTCCGTTCCCGACCGAGCTCAATGACGGCGACGGCCAGCACTTGCGCGAGGTGGGGGCTGAGTTCGGTTCGGTCACCGGGCGCCCGCGCCGCACAGGCTGGCTGGATCTGCCCGCGCTTCGCTACGCCTCGCGTGTCAACGGGCTCGATGGTTTGGCGCTGACTAAACTTGACGTCTTGACGGGTCTGCCTCGGATCATGGTCTGCGTGGCGTACGACACCCCCGAGGGTCGCACCGACGACTTCCCGATCGATCAGATTGATATTCCGGGCGCAGTAACGCCGATTTACGAAGAACTCAGCGGCTGGACGGAGAAGCTCGACGCCGTGCGCGTCTTGGACGAACTGCCCCAGGCAGCCCGCGCCTATGTGCGGTTCCTCGAAGAGGGCGCCAAGGTTCCCGTCTACCTGGTGAGCGTGGGGCCGCGCCGCGGTGAAACCATCGTGCTCCACAATCCTTTCGTGGGTAGGGCCGCCGCGCCGTGAAGCTCGGGTGGGCGTTCGCGCTGCTCACCGCGCTTCCGCTGCGGTCTGTGAGCGCGACGCCCCGCCCCGTCGCCTGGGCCGCGCAGAGCCCGCGTCCGGCGGCCTGTTTGGAGACGCCCCGCTTTTGGGGTGCCTCGCGAAGGACGCCGGTCGAGCGCGCATGTCGTGAGCTCTCGCGGATTCAGGCGCTGCTTGCACGAGCGCCCGAAGGGGCCTTCCGGTTGGCCAGCGCTCTCGTCCGTGAAGAGCCTAAGCTTGCAGCGGCGCGCGTGCTACGTGGGCGAGCCAGCTTGCGGCTCGGCCAAACTGCCTCGGCGCTGGCGGATCTCTCGCCGTTGCTCGAGGGAGACGCCGAGTCCACGGCGGACGCTGCGGCGCTGCTCGATGGCGGGCGGGCGGCGCTCGGCGAGTCCAATCTCGTTCTCGCGGCGCGCTTCTACCGCGCCCTGGGTAGCCGCGCTTCGCTGCTCCCAGAGCGGACTCAGCAAACCGTCGCCTACCTAGAGATCGCCGCGGTGCTGCTGGCGACTGAGCCCGAGCCCGGCGCTGAAGTGCTCGGCTACCTGAGAGAGGCGAAACGCCATGCCGTGGCGAGCGGATTCTTTGGGCTACAGGTCGCGCTCACGGCGCTGACCTGGTCGGCCAAGGCGCGCGATGCGGAGGCGCTAGCTGCCCTTTCGGAGCTGGCGGACCCGTGGCTGCTCGAACGCTTCGAAAGCGCGGCTGACGAGGCGAGACTTGCCCCGGAGGTGCTGCCTGGCAATGGCTCCGAACCGTCTGCCAGCGCACGCAGCGTCGATCTCTACCGGGCGCCGCCTGTCTGGTTGCCCGACGGGCTACTGCACGCCGCTCAGGGGTTCGCGCTGGAGCGCCGCGATCCAGCGCTCGCGCGTGGCCACTACCGCGCCTTTGCGCACAGCGAACTGGCCACGACAAAAATGGCCGCGTTTGTGGCCCGGAGGCTAGCTCTAGGGCCTGTAGGGCGCGCTCCGCGGTGAAGCGAACCTCGCTTGTGTCCGGTCTGGCGCTCCTGCTCACTTGCGCCGCGGCCGAAGCGGAACCGAGTGTCTGGCGACGCGTCCGTGACCCGGGCTCGGCGCTCCGCGCGCGGGCGCGCTTGCGGGCGGAGCAGCTGTTTGAGGCTGCCTCGGAAGCGCGCTCCGATGCTCAGACCTTCCGAGAGCTGTCGCTGGGGAGCGCCGCCCTCCTCGAAGTCAGCGGCGGGGCCCAGCGTGACCCCTGGCAGGCCGTGTTGCTAGGACGCGTGCTGCTCGACGCGCAAGTGGGTCGAGAACCCGAGGCGATGCAGCTCATCCTGCGCGGCCTCCCGGAGCTGCCGGCGTCCGACTTCAAGCGAGAAAGCTGGTTTGACCTTGGCCTGGGCGCGATGCTAGCCGGCGACCTGGCGCTTGCCGAGCGCGCGTTCACCGCGGCCTTGTCACTGGCGTGGGACCCTGATTATCGCGCGAGCATCCGGCGCAACCGCGGCAAGGCGCGCATGCTGGCGGGCGAACTTCCGCGCGCCGTCGCGGACTTTCGGGCGGCCGTGCGACTAGCAAGGGCCACCGAGGTCGTGGCGCTCGCCCATTTCGGTCTGGGGGTAGCACTCGAGCGGAGCGGTGACTTCCCGCAGGGGCTTGCGGAGGTCGCACGCGGCGCGGCCATCCGCCTGCCCGTGCCGCCCTATCAGAGCGAGAGCGTTCTGGAGCTGCCGACGCTGCGTTGGGTACCAGAGTACGATGTGCACTATTTCCGTGGTTTGTCCGCGATGGCTGAAGCGGGGTCAGCGGAGGAGCCCGAGCTTCAAGCGCACTTTTACGCACTGGCTCTTGGGCAGTGGGACGAGTACCTGCCGCGTGCGCGGGCGAGCAGCGACCGCTTCGTGGCCAATGCCGAGCGTCACCGGCAACGCTGCGAGGCTCGCCAACGGGAGCTATCGAACCGTCGGCACGACTGATTCAGCGCAGCCGTGCGGTATCAGGCCGCGAAGGGTAGAGTAGGGCTGCTGCCGAGCACGCGCCGCGCCCCTTCGGCGTCCTGTACTGACTCAAACACCGGGCGCAGGTGAGGGCTACGCGCGAGTTCACCGAAGGCGCCACTGGCGGCCAGCGCGCGAGCCTGGGGCCCGTCCAGGACCATGAACACATTGCTCAGTCCATCGCCGGCGGGCGCGTCAATCACGTCGACGATCCTCGAACGATCCAGGTGCAGCTCCTCGCCGCGCCGCTGGATCAGAACTCGCTTGTTGGTGATGAGGTAACGGGTGTGGCTGACCAACTGGCCCGGTCGAATCACGGTCACGTAGGCGAGATATGCACCGACCGCCAACACCAGCGCGACCGCGAGAAAGACGCCAGTAGCCAGGGCGAGAAAACTCGGGGACAGGTACGGCAGGCCGCCACGCGCTACCTTCGCCAGTGAAAGGAAACCTCGCTGCACCATAGCGAGCCCGGCGACCACCATGAATGTGGCGATCGCGAGCAGTAACCATTGGCGCTGGCCATGCGGTAAATAGGCGCGGAGTTGCGGGCGGGGCTGGGCCGACCAGATCACGTGCTCCCCTTTGTCGAGGCGCTGCCCGATGGGCAGGTCCGCGTGTCCGAGGGGCGCGAGATCTTCCGCACCGCGTACGATGGCCCAGACGCGATCAGGCGCCGCGATACCGGGTAGTCGCAGCAGCAAGCGGCGCCTCAGCGCGCCCGTTGGAACCGCGCGCACGAGCTCGAGATCCCCCGTGTCAGGCTGGCTCTCATCCCAAAAAATCCTAGCGAAACTGACCGCGCTCCGCTGAATGCTCCGGCGAAACGGTCCGAAGTGCGCGACCACCCGATGCTCGGTGACGACGTACCGGGTGCGTTCAAGCACCATTCGCGGGAAGGCGCGAAGGCCGCCAGCGAGTCCGGCGCTCCAAAGCGCGAACAGCAGTGTTTCGGCGGGCGTAACGCGCAGCGTGAGGGACGTCACCACCGCAAACAGCAGCGAAATCGCCGAGATGACAAAGCACACTGCTGACAGGGCACGCAGCCAGCGCGACGGACGCATCGACTTCGGACGCCCCGTCCAAACAATGCGCTCTCCGTACAGCGAGTCTCGCGCCAAACGTGCTCCTCAGTCTGTATACGACCAAACCTCGTACAAACTTGCGCTCTGGGCAGCCAATCGTCAACGACGCCTCCGTCGATTGGTGGCGGTTGGGAGCCTGCAGCGGCGGGCCTTGCAGTGTTGCTGGAGTGCAGGCCCCGTCGCCCGCTCGCCTAGGTCCCCGGCGAAACGAACACGATCTCCACGCGCTCATTGCGATTGGCCGCCCCAGCGCGTTCCTTTGGGACGACGGGCGACGTACTGCCGGCCTCCCGCACGTCGACCCGGGCCGCTCCGGCCGCCCTCAGCGCGCTTTCAACCTGCGAGCCCAACGGGGCCGGGGCCAGCTTGTCGGCCTCCCGAGCCGTGTGAACCACGACCAAGACCGGAAACTCAGGGTGGGCCTTGGCGAAGCGCCCAAGCTCGCTGAGCCGCTCCAGGCTCTTGGCGTTCGGCTTGCCTGCCTCAAGTAGATCGCGGAGTACGAGGACCACGCCGCGATCGTCGCGGAACGGCAGAAAATCCGCGCGGCTGAGTTCGGCGAGCAGAGCGTCCGACTCGCCACGGGAAGGGTTGCCCTGCATGCGGGGCCTGCGCGCGAGCGTGAGCTCACGCAGACAGGCCGAGCGGAGCGAGGTCGCGTCGTCTATCGGAGCGGGTCCCGCCGGTGTCGAGAGCCGCTTGCGTAGCTCGTCGGTCTTTGCAACCAAGCCGGGCAGCGCCGCTCGGCTAGGCTCCACCAAGTTCGCCGAGACGCAGAGCAAGGACGCTTGGGTGACGATGGCGCGGGCGGCCTCGCGGCGCGCTCGCTCTCGCTCCGGCGATGCGGGCTCGTTTTTTGCGAGTGGCTCGGCGTCGCGGGCCACCTTAGCCCGAAGCTCGAGGTCGACCGCGTCCGCGGCAAGTCGCTGCTGTTCAGCGTCCAGCTGGGCAAGCCGGGCCTCCTGGGACTTCTTGGCCAGGCGGGCCTCAGCCAGCTGTGCTTCGGCGACAGCGAGGCGAGCTTCGATGGTTGCGCGCACATAGGCGCCCATGGCGCGCTCGCCCAGGATTTGCGCTCCACTGAGGTCGTTCTCCGCGTAGGCCAACTCCGCTTGACGGCGCAGCAACTCGGCTCGGGCATAAGCCTGCGGCGCGTGGAGCTTCGCCCGGGCGACGGCCTGGCCCTCCCGTAGCTGATCGACTTCGCGCATCGCGCTGGGGCGAGGCGTGTGAGCACAGCCCACCGCGAACGTCAGCGCAACGAGCAGCGCTACCAGCTTTGGCGCCCGAGAACTCACGGCTTCACCCGGTTCTCGTCGAGCGAGCGCAGCGCCTCTTCCGCGCGCGCACGGCGCGCTACCGTCTGCTCGACCAGGGCTTGGGCTCGAAATACTTTCGTCTCAAGCTCGGTGGTTGCGCTTTGAAGCGAGAATAGCTCGCGCTCGCTTACCGCAGTTCTGTCGAGCAGCTCTGAGGCGGAGGCCCATTCTAGCGCCGTGTCCTCGAGCATCGCGCCGTGCTTCTGATCGCCGGACCTTCGCAGCTGATCGGCGCGTCGCAACGCAGCGCGCGCCTTGCCGAGCGTTTCGCCGGCCAACTTTTCGACCCCAGGCTTTTTGGCCAGCTTGGCCAGGATATCGAGCGCCTGCTGGCGGGCGTTGGGGGCAGAAAGGGCTAGGGCGGTCACCGAGCCGGTCGCAATGACCAGGAGAGTAGCGGCAAGCCGTGGCGCCAATTTCGGTCGATTCACGCGGCAACGAAGCCATGCGAGGGTCCCCACGTCAAGGGCAGCAGCCAGGTCCCCAAAACGAACAGCATTCACGAGGCGAAAATGACGGAACGCAAACGGGCGAGTTGGGACGAGTACTTCATGGCGATAGCGCGCGAGGTGGCGACGCGTTCGACCTGTGATCGGAAACACGTTGGCGCGGTCGTGGTGCGCGAAAAAATCATCCTGACGACCGGCTATAACGGCTCCATTCGAGGCCTCGGACACTGCGACGACGAAGGGCATCTCATGAAGAACAAACACTGTGTTCGCACCGTCCACGCGGAAGCCAACGCCATTGTGCAGGCCGCGCGGAACGGCGTGCGGCTTGACGCTGGCGAGATCTACGTTACCGCATCCCCGTGCTTCGGCTGTTTCAAGCTGATCGCCAACTCAGGGCTACGTCGCATTGTTTTCGGCGAGTTCTACCGCGACGACAAGATCTTCAAACTCAGCGAACAACTCAAGATCGAGCTGTGTCACCTGCCGATTGATTCGATCCGCGGGGCTCCCAGCGGCGGCGCTATCTGAGCGAGCCCGAACTTTGACCGGCCTGTTTTCCCGGCGCAGCCCTGGAAAGCGGGCAAAGCCGCAACGGGAGGGCGTTCGCGGGGCCACATGCCCTGAACCGAGCCTCCCCCGTTCATTCGTTCCTGCGTCAGCCGCCCTGGTAGAAGAACTCCTCGCGGATGATTTTGCCGTTTTCGACGCTGAAGAGGCCGATTTCATCCATGGTCATGCGGCGATTGGCGGGCTTGTTGGTGATGTCGAAGACAAAGCGGACCAAGAAGCGGTCGCCGTTGGGGTAGGGGCCGAACACTTCACCGCTGTGCACCTCGTGATTGTTGATCCACCACTCGCCCTTGGCGCGAATGGCGGCAATCCCGG
>JANNWK010000304.1:0-1794 GCA_031408355.1 Myxococcales bacterium | reverse complement strand
CGCGCGTTCCGCATTCTGCCGCCCTACTTCGTCGCGCTGGCAGGCTCACTTGTGCTCATCCAGAGCGTCGCATGTCTGCGCGAGCCAGCCACCGGCACGATCTGGGACGAGTCCTTGCCGGGTCTGGCGCTCGGCCCAATCCTTTCGCACCTGCTCCTGGTCCACAATTGGGTTCCCACCTGGGCGTTCCAGATCAATGGCCCGCTGTGGAGCGTGGCCAGCGAATGGCAAATCTACTTTTTCTTTCCGCTGCTGCTGTTGCCCTTGTCGCGTCGCTACGGTCTGCTCAGTGCGCTCGGTGTCGCAGCCATGGTGGGCTATGCGCCCCTGCTGCTGGTCCCCGAGCGCGCGATGACGGCGGTCCCCTGGTACCTCACGCTCTTTGCGCTCGGAATGCTGGCAGCCGGCATCGGCTTCTCGGGCGGACCACTGGAGCAAAGGCTGCGACACCGCGTGAATTGGTCGAGGGTCAGCGCGGCGCTTTGGCTCGGGTGTGTCCTGTTTGGCACGGCGGGCGCGTCGATTTGGTTTCGAATGAAGCCGCTTACCGATCTGCTGCTTGGGTGCGCAGCAGCGGCGCTGCTCGTGCACTGCACCGAGCAAGTCCAGCAAGCCGCACAAACCGGGAGCCGGCGCGCCCTGCTCCTTCGCTTGCTCGCGTCGCGAGTCGCCGTGGCGATTGGCCACTTCTCCTACAGCCTGTACCTGACGCACTTGCCCGTGGTGGCACTGTGCTTCTTCGCCCTGCGCAGCCTGTCGCTGTCCGGGCCTGCCCTGGCCCTAGCCCTGTTGGCCACGAGCCTGCCCTGTTCGCTGCTGGTCGCCTACGCTTTCCACCTGGCGGTCGAACGGTTATTCCTCGGCCGGCCACCGTCGCTCCGGTCGCTCCGCTCGCTGCTGCGCCTCAGCGCGCCACACTGACCTGGGCCACGACCGTCTTGCTGAAATGCGGACAGCCCGTACCGTTGTCGGCGCACACCACGGCGCGCACGCTCGCCTCGACCAGACCCGTGCCGTTGCCCTGGACCACGAAGCCGAGCCGCAGGTTGGGACGCTGCGACTTGGCTTCGCTGAACGTCGATTGCCCAGCCACAGGCTTGAGAAACGACGGTGCCTTCAGCAAGTTGGCTTCCGCGTAGGTGATGTGTGACTGCGGCGTGGCCTGCACCGGTACGAAGCACATCACGACCGTGCGCTCAGCCTTGCAGACCATTTTGGCCACCAGGCCAGGGGGAATGTCCGCCTTCGCGCTTCCGGAACCCAACGCGATGAGCGCAAGCCACGCCAAGCCATTCAGCGGGCCTGAGCCGGGGACGCGCGCCACTACTGCCATTGAGCTCAGAGCGTATCCGTTGGCGGGTCGGGCGCAAGTCAGCCCGAGCCATCGTCAGCCCCGTCGATCCGCTTGCGCCGCCCGATACCTCGCCCTAGGGTCCCGCCGCTTGGCACATTTTCCCTAAAAACCCATGTCTTTGGGAGCTCCCGGTAGGCAAGGACCCGTCCTTCGCAACACGCTAATCCTGATTGGCGCGCAAGTTTTGGGGATGCCGCTGTCGATCGCGCTAAACGCGATGATGGGCAGGCACCTGGGGGCGGGCGACTTTGGCTACGTCTACCTGGCCACCACCTTCGCCTCCCTCGGCTTCCTGTTTGTCGAGTGGGGTCACGGCGGGGTACTGGCCGCCGCCGTTGCTCGCGATCACTCGCGCGCCGGCGTGCTGCTCGGAACGTCGATTGTCTGGCGCCTCGGGGCCGCAGCAATCGTTACAATGGGACTATCCGTCGGCTGTTGGG
>JANNWK010000303.1:0-3216 GCA_031408355.1 Myxococcales bacterium | reverse complement strand
CGGCGCCGTCGCGAGGACCATCTCACCGCGGCTCCGCCTAGGCGCGCGGCTCGAGGGACATCACCCCGCGCGCACACTGCCCGCCGTCGCGAAGGCCATCATCCTGTCGGCGACCAACGCCATCATCCACCCGGCGCGCGCACACCATGACCCGAAGTCGCCGCCGTATTCCGCATCGAGATGATCCGAGAATTCGTCAATTAGCTTTTCGAATTGTACTCCGTTCTCCCGAGCACGACGCACCAGAGTGCCCGCGATTTCAAGGGCTTGCTGCAACGAACGCGCTGGGAAGTTGCGTCGAGACACCCCGCGAAGCCAAGCCGCGTCCTCGTGACCAATAACGACCCTTCGCGCGCTGAGTGTCTGTTCCGGCGGCGGCAGGTGGCGCATCAGAATGTGAAATCCAAATCGCGTTTCCACGACACCAGACGGCTTACCAATGTCCGTTGCGAGCAGCGTGTCGAGCACATTGGGCCATTGCGTGAACTCGAGGGCCGTCACCCCTCCGAGTAGCCCGCCGGCTTGTCTGGTGGTCAGGTCATCAGAGCGCGAGCTAGCAACGGTCGCGAACTTTTCAGGCGAATGCGCCAGCTGTTGGGCCAGACCGTCGGCGATTTCCCGCGCCTGCTCTCGACTTCGATCGACTAAACGTGCGTATTTCCATTGTCTCGTGACAAATGGAACATCGCTGGATGCCTCACGATGCGCGATCAGAATGTGAGACACCCAAAGCGAGGCCCGCGCCAGCTCAGCTTCGGGAATGAAGCGCCAATCTCCGGGCTCCTTTTCGCGCTCTAGGCCACTCGATGCAGCGGGGGGGACGACACGGACTTCGGTCGAGTTCGAGACAGGCGCCTGCGTTTGGCTGCACGCGCCTGCAAGCGCGACACTCAAGAATAGACGAGAGGAACGGCCTCTCAGATTCTTCACCGGCCCTCTCCGGTTTGGATACGCACGTCGCCAGCCACCGATGCCACGGGCCTAGGCTTTTTCCCTACCATTTGCATGATTTTCCCTTGTTTGAGCATCGAGCCCGACAACAATCCCGAACCACGTCTCCACTCGACACCCGAACCGAGCAGGACCCTAGGCTGCTCGTCCAACTCGCGTCTTGTATCCTACGCACAGAGTCTTGGACGAGACACGCGTGCGTTGGCCGGGACGTTGCGCGTAGCTGAGCAGCATATCGGACGGCAACAGCAGCTGACGGTGGCGAGTGCTGGTGCCGTCAGAGGTGTCTGACCCTAGGCTGAAGCTGCAGGCGACTTGAGCCCAGGCCCAACCAGCTTCTGAACGCCCTCGCGCGGTGCCATCCGCCCAGCATCACGGCATTGATGATGGCTCCGCCCACCCCCGAAGGGATGGCGGCCTATCTCGAGGCATGTCTCGACGAGCCGGGCGCGGATGCAGCGTTCATTGCCAAGGCGATCGGCGACATCGCTTGGGCCAAAGGCATGTCTCAGGTGGCGCGCGAGGCTCGGATGTCGCGAGAGAGCCTGTACAAGGCGCTCTCGGGGGACCGCAGCCCTGACTTCGACACCATTATCAAGGTGCTCGGCGCGCTCGGGCTCAAGCTCCACGCGTAGCCCCGTCGCTGTGCGTGGCGGGCGGCCCCCAACATTTGCGACCAGCCCCGACGAGCGAAACCGGGGCAACGAGCGACTTCGTCAGCGACGAACCTGCCAAGTTACCGGGGGTTACGCCCGCGAATGGGAGGCGTGCGATACGCTGAGGCGATGACGGTCATCCGGATCCATACCGTCCTCACTTCTACGACCCTCGACCTTCCTGAGCTCGCTCCGCTCGTGGGACATCGCGTGGAAATGCTCGTCCAAGATGACCCCTCCACAAGCTGGCCGGAAGGTTGGTTCGAAGCGGTTGAAGGGGCGATTGAGGATTCGACCTTTGTGCGCCCAACACAACCGGAGATCCACGCGCGACGGCCGCTCGAGCCGTGAAGTACCTGCTGGATACGAACGCCTGCATCGCGTGCTTGCGGCAAGAGCCATCACCAGTGGTCGCGCGCCTGCGACTTCTGCGCCCCGCGGTTCAAGGTGCTCGCCGCGCTCGGGCTCAAGCTCCACACGGAGCACGCGTAGCCGCCCTGGCGGCTCACTGTTGGTCAGCCCCGTGAGGAAGGCGCTCGCGAACGGCGTTTTGTGGCGCGATCCACCCGACTCACACCTCGGATCGCAGCCACGGAGCCCACGGAGCGCGTGCGGGCTGCTTTTGGGGTGCTCGAATGCTAGGTTAAGCGAATGACCGCGCTCAAAGCCATTGTGAAGAATGGTCGCCTTCTGGTGGACGAACCCTCGACGTTGCCCGAGGGCACTGAACTCTATTTGGTGGCGGTGAACGAAGAGGACGAAGATCGATTCGACGTCGCCGAAGCGAATAGGGTGCTCGAGGAGGTGAAGGCCTCAGGCCAAAAGCCCGTATCGATCGATGAGATTGCCGCCCGCTACGGTCTTTGATGACGCCCTACATCGTCGATGTTTCCGCTGCAGCGGAAGCTCAGATCGATGCGTTGGACGGCTCGGTGCGAGTCCGGGTCATCCGACGTATTCAAGACCTGAAAGAAGACCCTCGTCCGGCCGGCTGTAAGAAGCTCGCAGGCTCTGAGCTGTGGCGCATCCGCATCGGCGATTACCGCGTGGCGTACCGCATCGAGGATGCTCGCTTGCTCGTGCTGGTGGTCCGCGTGGGCCACCGTCGCGAAATCTACCGCTGAGAAGCTTCAGACGTTGTCGCACCCGGTCACCGAGCTGCATCGGTCGGCGGTTGGGGCGAGCTGCGGAGGGGGCAGCGCCGACACGCCGTCGATGGGCCTGGAACGACCCCCTAACCGCCGCGCATCACAAGATAGACGACTGCTCCGCCGAGCAGCAGCGCGAGCCAAAGCCAACGAGGAACGGAGCTGCGCGGCTTCGCGATATCATGGGAATCGTCAGCGTCGCCTGGCGCGACGTTGAGCGAGCCGGCGGGTAGTTGCGCGCGCGGGAGTGGCACTGGGAGGACTCCGGCGGTGGCGAAGGCTGCTGCTGCTGCTGCTGCCGCTGCTGCCGCTTCGGGGAGGGGAGGGAGTGAGGATTCGCGCGGTTCGGCGCCGGGCGCGATGGGCTCCGCCTGTTCGGCGGCGTCCCAGTCCGGCGCTGGGCGCGGCGGCGCCTCGGAGGCGAAGGGGCCGGAGCTCAGCGGGATTTCGATGCCGCTCTG
>JANNWK010000302.1:0-8532 GCA_031408355.1 Myxococcales bacterium | reverse complement strand
CTTGCTCTGCAAACCTGTCCACGAAAATCGTCGCTCACGAAAATCGTCGCTCAACGAAAACTTGGGACCGTGAAAACACAACTCCGACGGCGGGGTGTCGTCTGAGCTAGCGTGCCCACCACCCGCCATGGCTCGGACTTTGGTCGCGCGCGCGGCTTGCTGGACGCCGAAGGCTGAGCAGCTCGGCGCGATTGCGGCTTTGGTCGCGCGTGCGGCTTGCTGGACGCCGAAGGCTGAGCAGCTCGGCGCGATTGCGGCTTTGGCCGCGTGCGCCGCTTGCTGGCTCACCGCGGACTGCTGGCGGTACGCCGAGAGCTCCTGAACAGGGTCGTGAGCGTCGCTCCGCCAGGCGTCCGCGGCCGAGCCGAGGGGGAAACGAAGGCAGAAGTCGTGCGCGCGTTCGTCCCCGATTCCATCTCATCTACCTGCGAGAGCCGCACGAACTCACAGCTTGCTCTGGCTGCCGTCTCCACCTGAGTCGCAACCCGCATCTACGCTGAGAATTGCCTTCCCCTGGCGCGCCTTTGACGCTCGATTCCTGCGCAGGTCCCATTTTTTCCGCGATCTAGCTGTGGATAGCGCGACCGTCCACGGCGAGCGCGGCTTCCTTCATGGCCTCAGCCAGGGTGGGGTGCGCGTGGGAGGAGCGAGCGATATCCTCAGCGCTGGCCGAGAACTCGATCGCGACGGCAGCTTCAGCGATCAGATCGCCGGCGCGCGCGCCGATCACGTGCACGCCAAGGATGCGGTCGGTCTGGGCGTGAGCCAAGATCTTCACTCGCCCCTCGCTTGCGCCTAGCGCGCGCGCGCGACCATTCGCCGCGAACGGGAAGCTGCCCTTGCGATACGGGATCTTCTCCGCGTTCAGCTGCTCTTCCGTCTTGCCCACCGACGCTATCTCCGGATGCGTGTACACGACGCCGGGGATGGCGTCGTAGTTCACATGTCCATAGCCGGTGACGAGGTGCTCCACGCAGGCCACGCCCTCCTCCTCGGCCTTGTGGGCCAGCATCGGGCCCCGCACCACGTCCCCAATCGCGTAAAAGCCGGGCACATAGCTGCGGAAATGGTCGTCAATCGGGATGCGACCGCGCGGGTCGAGTTCGATCCCGACGCTCGAGAGGCCCAGATCCTCGGTGTTGGGCAGGCGTCCCACAGCGAGCAGCACGCGATCGCAGGCGACGGGCTCCTGGCCTTCGATTCCCACCGTCACCTGATCGCCGTTTCGCATGGCCGAGGTGACGCGCGCGCCAAGCCGGAACTGAATGCCTTGTTTCTCGAAGATGCGCTCAGCCTCGCGGGCTATCTCCGCGTCCATCCCGGGCAGGATGCGTTCGAAGTATTCGAGCACTGTCACGTTGGCGCCCAAGCGCCTCCAGACCGAGCCGAGCTCGAGCCCAATGTAGCCCGCGCCGATCACGACCAAGTGCTTCGGCACCTCAGGGTAGCTGAGCGCCTCAGTGCTGGTGCCGATGCGATCGCCGTCGAGCTCGACGCCGCGCAAAGGCGCCACGCGGCTGCCCGTCGCGATGATGACATGGGGCGCCTCAAGCTCCAGCGTGTCCGGTCCGGTCACCGAGACGCGCCCAGGCCCCACGATGCGCGCCCAGCCATGGTAGCGGGTGACCTTGTTCTTCTTGAGCAGCCCGGCCACCCCCTGCGTCAGGCCCGCAACGATGCCTTCCTTGCGCTTCAGCATGCGCGCTAGATCAAGCTCCACACCCGCCACTTTGACGCCAAAGTCCGCGAGCGAGTGGCCCGCCTCGTGGTAGCGCTCGCTCGACTCGAGCAGCGCCTTGCTGGGAATGCAGCCGACGCGCAGGCAGGTGCCACCCAGCGCCGCCTCGGCATCGATGCAGGCGGCGTTCAGCCCCAGCTGTGCCGCCCGAATCGCCGCGACATAGCCAGCAGGGCCGCCGCCGATCACGAGCAGATCGTGCTTGGTTGCCACCTATACCTCCAGCAGCATCCGCGCCGGCGCTTCCACGCAGTGCTTGATCCGCTTCAAGAACGTGACGGCTTCACGCCCGTCAATCAGACGATGGTCGTAGGTGAGCGCGATATACATCATCGGCCGAATCACGACCTGACCTCCGAGCGCGACAGGGCGGTCCTGGATCGCGTGCAGACCCAAAATGCCGCTCTGTGGCGGGTTGACGATCGGCGTCGACAAGAGCGAGCCGTAGATGCCGCCGTTGGAGATGGTGAAGGTGCCGCCGACGAGCTCGGCGAGTTCAAGCTTGCTGTCCTTGGCGCGCTTGCCAAAATCAGCAATCGAAAGCTCCACCTGGGCGAAGCTCAAGCGTTCGGCGTTGCGAATCACCGGCACGGCAAGGCCCTTGCCTCCGCCCACCGCCACCCCGATGTCGTAATAATTCTTGTAGATGATGTCGGTGCCGCGGACCTCGCCGTTCACGGCTGGAACGAGCTTGAGCGCGTCGATGGCGGCCTTCACGAAGAACGACATGAAGCCGAGCTTGATCCCGTATTTCTCCTGGAAAGCCTCCTGATGCTCCTTGCGGAGCGCCATGGCCGCCGTCATGTCGACCTCGTTGAAAGTCGTCAGAAGCGCGGCGGTTTGTTGGGACTGGACCAGGCGCTCCGCAACCTTCTTGCGGAACGGGCTCATCGGCACGGCTTCCTCGTGGCGGTCGGCCTGGGCCGCTGGGCGCGCCTCAGCCCGCTCAGCGTGACGCACCACGTCTTCCTTCAGCAGGCGACCGCCCGGCCCCGTCGCTTCGACGTCATCTGGCTGAACACCGCGCTCTTTGAGCGCGCGGCGCGCCGACGGCATCACCCGCGCGAAGCCTTGCGGCGGCAAGGTGTCGCGGAGGTTCCTGGTCGATCTCGGCGGCTCGCCTGCCGCGTCGGCCGCGGGCGTCGCCGCGCCCGGAGGCACCGGCGCCACGGCAGCTTGCGCTCGGTCACTGGCGACGAGGCCCTCCTCCATATAGCCGATGATCTCGCCGACCTGCGCGACCGCGCCCTTCTTGATCCTGATGCTGGTGATGGTGCCGCTGACGGGCGCGGGCAGATCCACCGTCACCTTGTCCGTCTCGATTTTCACCAGCGTCTCATCGCGCGAAACGCTGTCGCCTTCCGCCTTCAGCCAGTCGCCGATTTGGACTTCCGTGATCGATTCGCCAACTGGCGGCACTTTGAGCTCGATGGGCATCTTACGAACATCCTCGCGGGAAAAAGCGACCGCGGCACTTTCTGCCGCCGTCCAGACATCGTCAATCAACTAGCAACTCGAGCGGCGCCTTCACGCGAACGCGCGCTCGAGCAATTCCTGCTGCTCCAACTTGTGGCAGCTGTGTGAACCGGTCGCCGGGCTGGCGGACTCCGCGCGGCAGATGCCGGAGAACGGGAAGCGACCGAACATCATTGAGCCGTGGCGTACTCTCAGGTGCCGCCAGGCGCCCATATTTTCTGGCTCTTCCTGGACCCAGAAGAACTGCGTGCCGTCGTCGAAGTGATCGAGAGCGGCCCGCAACACGCGGTCTGCCAGCGGGTAGAGCTGCTCGATGCGCACGATTGCGATGTCGTTGCGAGCCAACTCCGCCCGGCGCTTCTCAAGGTCGTAAAAGACCTTGCCGGTGCAGAGCAGCACGCGCGTGGCCTTCTTCAGCCCCCGGAGGTCTGGAATCACGCGCTGAAAAGCGCTGGCGGCGAAGTCTTCCAGCGGGCTTGTGCACTGCGGATTGCGCAGCAGGCTCTTGGGCGTGAATACGACGAGTGGCTTCCGCCAGGGACGCAGCACCTGGCGTCGAAGCACATGAAAAAACTGGGCGGGGGTGCTCGGTTGCACGACCTGAATGTTCTCCTCGGCCGAGAGCGCCAAGAAACGCTCGAGACGCGCGCTCGAATGCTCGGGCCCCTGCCCCTCGTAGCCGTGCGGCAACAGCATGACCAACCCTGAAAGGCGCTTCCACTTGTCCTCGGCGCTGACCAGGAACTGATCGATGATCACCTGAGCCGCGTTGGCGAAGTCGCCGAACTGAGCCTCCCACAGCACCAGCGCGTCAGGCCAATCCAGGCTGTAGCCATACTCGAAACCCAGCACCCCGGCCTCGCTCAGCGCCGAGTTGTAGATCTCGATCGGCCCCTGGTCCTTGGCCATGTTGCAGAGCGGGATGTAGGTATGACCATCGGTCACGTCGTGAAGTACGGCATGACGATGGCTGAAGGTTCCGCGCCCAGAATCCTGCCCGGTGAAGCGCACTCGGGTGCCTTCGGTGACGAGCGAGGCGAAGGCCAAAAGCTCGGCCATGCCCCAGTTCAGGGGCTTTTCCCCGGCCGCCATAGCCCGCCGGTCGACGAGCAATTTCTCAATTTGGCGGTGCGGATGGAAGTCGGCTGGCAGCTCGGTCTGGCTGTGAATGAGTTCTTGGCAGCGCGCCTTGTCGACACCCGTGTCCACGTCGGGCACGTCATTCTCCGGCCCGCCTCGGTAACCCTTCCAGTAGCCGCCCAGCCAATCCTGCACGCGCACATAGTCCTTGCGGCGGGCCTCAGAAAGCTCACGTTCGAGATGCTCGCGGCGCTCGAGCGCAATCTTGTCCGCTTCCTCAATGGTCAGCTCGCCCAGCTTCGCGAGGTGGCCGATGTACCCTTCGCGAACGCTCTTGCGCTCGGCAATGGCCGCGTAGAGCAGCGGCTGGGTGAACGAGGGCTCGTCGCTCTCATTGTGGCCGTGGCGCCGGTAGCCGTACATGTCGATGACCACGTCGCGCAGAAAGGTGTCGCGGAAATCCATGGCCAGGCGCACCACCTGAGCCACCGCTTCCGGATCCTCGCCGTTGACGTGAAACACGGGGATCTGCAGCATTTTTGCCACATCAGTGGCGTAGGTCGTCGACCGACCCTGCGAGGGTGGAGTCGTGAAACCGATCTGGTTGTTGACGATCACGTGGATCGTGCCGCCCGTGGTGTGAGCGTCAAGCTGGCTGAGATTCAGCGTTTCCTGAACCACGCCTTCACCGGCGAAGGCGGCGTCGCCGTGGATCAGCAGCGCGATCTTCTTGGAACGAGCCAGATCCCCAGCGCGATCTTGCTTGGCGCGCGTGCGACCCACTACCACCGGGTTCACGAACTCAAGGTGGCTGGGGTTGAAGCACAGGGAGAGGTGCACCTTCTTCCCACTCTCGGTCAAGAAGTCCGAACTGTGCCCGAGGTGGTACTTCACGTCGCCGCTGCCGTAGTAGAGCTGCGGGTCGGTATCCTCGAACTCACGGAATATTTCGCGAGGGCTCTTGCCCATGATGTTCGCCAGCACGTTGAGGCGCCCACGGTGGGCCATGCCGAGCACGACCTCGTCGACTCCGTGCTCGGCAGCACGATCAATCGCGAACGCGAGCAGCGGAATCAAGCTCTCAGAGCCTTCGAGCGAGAAGCTCTTGGCGCCCACGAACTTCTTCTGGATGAACTCCTCGAAGATAGCGGCGTCTGTCAGCTTGGTGAGGATCCGGAGCTGCTCGGCACGCGAGAGCTGGACGCGATTCTCCGAGCCTTCCATGCGATCTTGCAGCCAGTTTTTCACCTTCAGGTCGTCGATGTGCATGAACTGCACACCTATCGAGCGGCAGTAGGTGCTGTGAAGGCGCGTCAGAATCCCTCGGAGCGTGAGCGTCTCGGCTCCGAAGATCGTGCGGCTGGAAAACTTTCGATCAAGATCGCGACCGGTGAGCCCGTAGTACTCCGGATCGAGCTCGGCTTGACTGGGCCGCGGCAGGCCGAGTGGATCGATCTGTGCGATCATGTGGCCGCGAACTCGGTAGGCGCGCACCAATGCGTCGACGCCGTCCTGCCGCACGGCGGCATCGGAGACGCCATCGCTGAGTTGCGTGCCGTTACCGTTCTGACCGTTGTCCGCAACGTGGCCGTTGCTCTTCGGCGCGGAGATCTTGGCGGGCGGATTGAACAGGCTCGCCGGCTCGAAGCTGGGTCCCACCTTCGGGTCTTTCGCGAACGCGCCATCGGCGCCAAGCGTCGCGAAGTAGTCGCGCCAATCGGCGGGCACCGAGTGGGGATCTCGCAGGTAGTCGGCGTAGAGCTGCTCGGCGAAAAGGAGGCTCAGCGTGCTGGGTGAGCCCCGGGTAGTCTCGATCGTCATGTTTGGCGTAAGTCCGGGCGGTTTTCTCCCCCCAAGCCTGATTCCGGTCAAGGGAAACAGCCTACTTGGCCGCAGGTGAACAGCAGCCGACAAGGTTTCGGCGATATTTCCTAGCTGTGGTCACGGTCGCCGAAGGCGCCGGTCAGCCCCGCCGTCCAGCGCGCGGTCGCGGTCGCAGACGCGGGGACGGCGGCACAGGAGCAACCCGCAGGTAGCCACCGCTCAAGAAGCCGAACATTTGCTGGGTGAGTACCTCGGAGCTCTCCTCTGAGTAACCCAGAGTAACGGCCTGGTAGAGCAGCTCCTTAAGTGCGCCAATCGTCAGGTAGGCCAGGACGCGGGGCTCGCCTTCATCGACGATGCCAAGCGCCTGCCCATCCTTGAGGCTCTCAGTGAGCAGCTGAACCACCATGTCGTAGAACGTAAACAGCTTGCGGTCGAAGGCCGGATCGATCCCGGAGGCGTCCGTGAAGAGGATCTTGGTCATGCTGCGCTCAGTGAGGCAGGTCGCAATGATCGCGCGGATATTCTCGCGCACCTGCTCCACGACCGGTCGGGTCGGGTCGTCCGTGACGATGCGCACGATGGCCATCGTGAGCTGACCGGCGAAGCGGTCGATCAGGTCAGAGAAGACGGCCCGTTTGTCCTCGAAGTACAGGTAGAAGGTGCCGCGCGCGACCCCCGCTTGGGCGACAATGTCGTCAATGGTGGTCTGATGGTAGCCGCGGCGAGCGAACACGTCGCGCGCCACAGACAGGATCTGTTGGCGCCGCTCACTCTTGGGCAACGCGTTCGTCTTCGACGCGCCCCGCTTGGGCTGGCCTTTCTTGGAGCTGCCCATGCGGCCCGATGGTAGTGCCTCACCCGAGCGACGCCTCGAAAATTCGGCGTCACTCGGGCTCAAGTCCTGTTCATCTGCGCCGTACCGGTGCGCATGACCCGCTTGCCACCCTTGAGCCCACGCGCCGCCGTGGTGTCGCTCTGCCTGCTGTTGCCCGTGGCGGCACAGGCTGGCCCCACCAAGTCCGGCGTCGTGGCCGGATCGGGAACCACGGCAGGCGGCGTGTTCAGCGCCGGCGTCAACGGGGCGGACTACGTGCTGCCGAGCCAGGCCAAGTTGCGCTTGGCTCCCGGCGCCCAGGTGCGACTGTTCCCGGTGCCACAGTCGCTGCAGTTGGCGCCGGGTGCAAAGACGACCACCTGGAGCTTCGCGCTCATCCAGGGGCGCGTGGATGTGACGGTGCCGCGCAAGCCACGCAGCGCTGTCCTGGCGAGCATCGGCAAGCTTTCCGCCATCGTGACGAGCGGGCAGGCCAGCGTCATCGCTAGCCCTGACAGTTCAACGGTTGCCAATGGCGACGGGGAGGTTCGCACTCTGCTGAACGAGCACTGGCAAACCCTGGCTGCGGGAACCCTGGCGCGCTTCGGTGCACACAACACAGGCGAGCCCCAGCCGGCCATCGCTGCGCCCACCTTCGCGCCCGGACAGCGGCTTTGGTTCTCACCCGGTGGTGCCGTTACCGTGAACGGATTTTCCTTTGCCGCAGTGCAGGGCGCCACGAGCTACGCCATCAGATTGCGACGCCACGGCGACGACGCCGAGCAGCTCAGAACCATCACGGGCGGCACGGCCTTACGCGAAGGATTTTCGCTCGCCGACCCTGGGGAGTACCGGATCGCGGTCCGTTCGTTCGATGCCGAAGGACTCGCGGGGCGGTGGTCGCAGGAGCAATCCGTACGCGTGGTCGGCGTGATCCTGCCAGCCGGCGGGTATATTGAAGGCGCCGATCTGTTTGTGGGTCCTGGCCAAGAAGTGCGCTTCTCGCATACCGACGGGCTCGAAATGACCTACGAAGGGGCAGGCCGCTACGTGCCGGCGTCCGAAGCCGTCTCGCTCTACCGAGGCGAGACCACCATGGTGAGCTTTCGCGTACCGGGCTCGCTCGACGCGACCAGCACGCGCCTGCGCCCCCGCAACATCTTCGCTCACGTGGCGATCGGCCCACGGCGGGCCGTGTGGCCCAAGGACGCCGTGGAGATCGTGGTGGAGTTGAGGGCGACGGCCGGGCGGAGTGTACCCACTTGGCTTGAGCTGAAGCCGGAGGTTCGGCTCGGTATCGAGCCGCTCGACGTCGTCTTCAGCCGCGATGGCAATCGTCTGGTGGGCAGCGTGCCTGTCCCCGACAAGCCGGGGCCCTGGGTGCTGCGCGTCGAAGTGAAGGACCAGTTCGGAGCTTCACTCGGCCGGGACTTCCTGGAGATAGCGCAACAAGCTCCAAGCAAGCCGGTCAAGTTGGCGTCCAAGTAGCCAGTCGCCTCTCCAGCCCCGCGTCACGCTAGAAACCAATTCCGACGGTCAACGAGCCGGTGACCCAGGGCGTCTCACGTTCCGTACCAATCGCCGGGACCAACGCCGA
>JANNWK010000301.1:0-5205 GCA_031408355.1 Myxococcales bacterium | reverse complement strand
CCTGGCCCAGCTCGGGGAAGGCGCTGCAGCCCAGCTGCCACTGCGACTCGCTACACAGGCTGAGCCCGAGTTCACTGCACGAACGGAACGCGCTCTCGACGCCGGGCTCTGCTCCCGGCCTTCGCACCACCCGAAAGGTATCGAGCCAAACAGCCTTGCCTTCCAGGGTGCCGGCCGGGATCTGTCGAAACTGCGCGCCGGGCCAGGGCACGCCCAGCGCCTTTGCGGCTTTCGCTTGGCTGCTCGCGGTGGGCGTGGGGGTGGCGGTCGGGTTGGCGCTCAACGCGGTGGGGGCGCTGGGGGCTCGTAGGCCCGCCCCTGCGACGCTGGGGCCTTCGTGTTGCATGAAGAGCACGGCGCCGGCCGCGCTGGCCGCTGCCAAACCGGCCACGCCCACGAGTAGCAAGAGCCGGCTCATGCGTCGCGGCGGGGGAGCCGGGGTCTCGCCTGGCCAAGTGCCTTGGCTCGAGCTGAGCTCGGTGGGCGGTTCGAAGGGAGTGCCAGCGGCTACGGCCAGCGCAGAGTCGTCGCCGATTTCGCGGGTAGGCCGCTCGGCGTCGACGAGCGGCGGGCGCGCGTCGAGTCGCGAAGGGTCGAGTGTTGCGGCGCTGGCAAGTGCCGTCCAGAATGCCGTCGCGTTGGGGTAGCGCTCCCGAGGATCGACGGCGAGCGCCCGGGCCAGCACGGCTTCGACGGCGTCACCCGGATCGAAGCCGCTTGCGCGCAGCGTCGGTCGGACGAGTTTGTCGGAGGAGGCTACGAACAACTGAGCCACATCCGTCCCGTCGAGGGCCGGGCTGCCGAGCACGACCTCAATCAGCACGAGCCCGAGCGCGAACACGTCCGTCCACGGACCCGTGGCGCCGAAGCGCCGACTGAACTGCTCGGGCGCGCCGTAGCGGGCCGTGAAAGCCTGCGCGGTCCCGCCTGTCTCTTCGAACGCCTTGGTGACGCTATCTGACTCGGACAGCACCTTGGCGATGCCGAAATCCAGCACCTTCAGCACGCGTTTCGTGTTCCCGGCAGCGGCGGCTCGCGCGCCAGCGTTGACCAGGAAAAGGTTGGCCGGCTTGATATCGCGGTGCGCGATGCCAAGCTCGTGGGCGACGCCGAGGGCGCGCGCCGCGCCGTCGAGTAGCTCCAGGGCTTCGCCGAGTGAGCGGCCGCCCTGACCTGTCGTGCGCCGCTCGGCGAGATCGCGATCGAGCGGGCAGCCCTCCAGCCACTCCAGCGCGAGGTACGGCGTCCACACCTTGTTGGGCGAGACGGCGGCCCCCACGTCGAGCGCCTGAACGACGCCCGTGGTGGCCCGCGACAGCTGCAGCAAGAGGCGACCCTCGGCCACCAGCGCCTCCTGGAAGCGGTCGCGATCCCCGCCCTGCAGCTCCTTGGGCAGCTTCAGGCACTTGAGCGCGACCGTCTCGTCGAAGCCGAGGTGGTGGGCCTGGTAAACGATGCCGAAGCCGCCGTGCCCCACGACGGCGTCCACCCGGTATTTGCCGTCGACGGTGGCGCCGACCCAACCAAAGGGGTCTTCCTCGGGAGTGCTCATCGCGGGTTCAGCAGGGGGCCTTCGAGGAGCAAAACACATTCCCCGGGGGGGAGCCATCGAGTCGCGCGGGAAGGCACTGCGGCGCGGTCGAGGCCGCAAGGTCTTCGCTGCGGCCCTTTTTGCCTGTGAATCCGGATCCCAAACGCTCGACTCGCAGCTAAGCTCTGGCAAGCCAATGGCCACGATCGTCTTTTGCGCCAATCGCTTTGGCCTCGAGAAGCGGGTGGAGGCGCCGGAGGGGGGCGCGCTCTTGGACATCTGCGATCATCATTTTGCGCCGATCCCGTTCTCCTGCCGGTCTGCCAGCTGCGGTACGTGTCAGGTGGAGGTGCTGGAGGGAGAGGAGCTGCTGGAGCCTCAGAACGAAGAGGAGCAGGAGCTCTTGCCGCTCCTCGGTGGCAAGGGTCGACTGGCCTGCCAGGCGTGCGTTCGTCCTGGCGTGACGGGGCTCATCCGGCTTCGTAGTGTGCTCGCGCCCTAGTCGCCCCAGTCCGCCCTGGCGATAGGGCGATCCAGCGGGTCGCGGCCGGACACTACGGGGACATGGAACGCCTGACTTGCGTGCTTGGGTGCTGGCTGGGTCTCGCTTGTTCCGCCGGAACCAGCGGGCCGAGCTCTGAAGCGTCGGTCGGCGCGGGGGACCAGGGCGGTTCCCAAGGCCCTGCCGTGGGCAGCGCGACCGGCGGGAGCAACGGCTCGGTCGGCAACGGTGGCCTCGTCCTGACTCCCCAAGGCGGCAGCGATGCCGGCGCCAGCGGCGGCTCCGGCGGCGCTGAGAATCAGGAGGACTGCGGCACGCTCAAAATAGTCGTGCGTGACTTCACTCCCACGCATCCCGATTTCGAGAACCCCACCTTCCCGCCGTTTGCTCCTGCGGACGCCTTCACCACGGTGCCAGGGATCGTCCAAAGCACGCTTGGCGTCGACGGTAAGCCCGCGTTCGCCGACAACGGCACGGCGGGAGGGCGCGTGTCGGTGACGAACGCCAATACGTTCAGCCAGTGGTACTCGGACGTCGCCGACGTGAACCAGCGCTTCGAGGTCGTGCTGCAGCTCGCGTCCAAGGACGGGGACGCCGTCGTGTACGACTCGGCAGCCTTCTTCCCCATCGACGGCCAGGGCTTCGGGGACTACCTGACCTGGGGTCACAACTTCCACTTCACGACCGAGACACGGCTCGAGTTCCGCTACCAAGGAGGCGAGGTCTTTACCTTCCGCGGCGACGACGACCTGTGGCTGTTCATCGACAAGAAGCTCGCGCTCGACTTGGGCGGCATTCACGCCCGGGTTGAAGGCAGCGTCGAGCTTGACGCGTTTGCCGCGGCCAACGGCCTCGTGAAGGGGCAGCTGTACAGCATGGACATTTTCCACGCCGAGCGGCACATCGGCGAATCGAATTTCCGCATCCAAACGACGATCGGCTGCGTCCGGCCCGCGCCTGAACCGAAATAGTCCGGGCCTAGCGCGGGGACATCGTGAGATCGCAGGCGACGCCGTAGTGATCTGAGGCCCACACCGGGCCCTCGGCGCCCGGCACGGATTGGTCGAAAGCCCGGCGCACGTTGAGCGGCTCACCTCGCATTTTGCGATCCGGTCCACGCACGAAGATGTAGTCGATGCGTCGATTCGGTTCGCCCGCCTTGAGTGCGTAGGCGTTGTCGCGAGCGAAGGTCGCGCCGGGGCCAGCAGCCGCTTCGGCGTACTGCCAAGCGTCGGCGAAGTACACGCTGCGCCCATCGACGAGGTGTTGCCCCTTCAGGTAGCGGACCTCGTCGGACTCCGGATCCGCGTTGAAATCGCCCATGAGGATCGGCGGCAGAAAATCAGCCTCCACCGGCGCCAGCACGAAGATGCGCTCGGCCAGGTACACGGCTTGTTTCAGGCGCACGACGCCGTGGTGCAGCTTCCAGTTCAAGTGCGTCACGAAGCAGGGCAGGCGACCCCACGGCGTTTCGAGCAGTGCGTACAAGAGCGAGCGTGTCTCGCCGGTGTCGGCGCCCGGCAGGCGAAAGGTGCGGGCGTCCAAGATCTTGTAGCGGCTCAGGATGGCGTTGCCGAACTTCAGGCCTCCCGGATAGTCCGCAGCGATGCCGTAGGCGACGTGGTAGCCAAGGCCCTCGGCGATCTCGCTGGCTTGATCGTTCTCCGGGCTTGGGACGGGCGGGTCGTCTTCATCCGGGATCAACCGAAGCACCTCTTGCAAGCCCAGGATGTCCGGTGAAAGTTCGGTCAACTGCTGGCGCAGGACGGGCAGCCGCTCCGCCCACGTCCCCGACTTGTTCCAAATGTTGAGCGTCGCAACTCGCAATGTTTCCACGCTAAACGTCTCCTGGGACCAATGACTCTAGCATAGCCCGTGCGCCTTCCAGGCCACGCCTTGACCTGGGCTGCGGCTCGTCTAGCATCTTGAGTTAGAGAACATGTTAATTGGAGTCGATTTCGGAGGCACGGCGGTCAAGGCCGGCATCGTCGATGGAGGCGAGGTCGTCAGGTCCACTTCCTCGGCGACGCGTGCGGACACCACCCCGACGGAGATGCTCGACGCCATCGCCAACACGGTGCTGGCGCTCACGTCGAAACCAGAAGCGGTCGGCGTGGCGATCCCCGGGGAGGTGAACGCCGAAGGGCGCTGTTGGCGCCTCGCCAACGTGCCTGGTTTCGAGGGCGTGCCGGTGGCCGAGGAGCTGGCCAAGCGCCTGCGCTGCCCGATAGCCGTTGAGAACGACGCCACCGCCGCTGCGCTCGGCGAGCAGCTGTATGGTCATGGCCGCGACAATCCCAGCTTCCTGATGGTGACGCTCGGGACGGGCATCGGGGGCGGGCTCGTGCTGGGTCACCAGCTCTATCCGGGGTCCAACGGCTTCGCCGCCGAGATAGGCCACAACATGGTGGACTCGTCGCCCGAGGCGCCCTTGTGCGCGTGCGGTCAGCGCGGCTGTATCGAGGCCTTTGCCGGCAGCAAGGCGCTGCTGCGTCGTTTCAGCGAGCTCGGCGGGCAGGCCACTGAGGTCTTGCCCATTTCAGTGAGCGCCCGGCGCGGTGAGGCCGCCGGTCTGCAGACGTTCGAGATGATGGGGCAGGCCCTGGGCAGGGGGCTCGCGGCGATTCAGAACGTGCTCGATCTGAACGCTATCGTGTTCACCGGCGGTATTTCCGCCTCGTTCGATCTCGTCGAGCCGCATGTTCGCGCAAGCTTGCGCAAGTACGTCTTCGGCAAGCCAGCCGGCGAAGTGGCACTGCTGGTGAGCGAGTTGGGCGAGCGCGCTGGCGTGATCGGCGCCGCGCACCTCACCACCTTGTGAGCGCTGGCCGCATGCGAGCCGTCGTTTGCAGCGGACCCGGGGGGCCCGAGGTCCTGCGGCTCGCTGAGGTTTCTGAGCCGACGCCGGGCGCGCACGAGGTCGTGCTGGAGGTCCACGCCAGCGCGCTCAATCGCGCGGATTTGCTGCAGCGGCGCGGCCTGTACCCGCCCCCGCGCGGTGAAAGTGAGATCCTCGGGCTCGAGTGCGCCGGCACGGTCGCGCGTCTCGGTCCTGGCGCTCGCCGTTTCGCGCTGGGCCAGCGGGTGATGGCGTTGCTCGCAGGTGGCGGCTACGCGGAGCAGGTGGCTGTGCACGAGAGCCTGCTCATGCCGGTGCCCGAGGGTCTGTCCT
>JANNWK010000300.1:0-6580 GCA_031408355.1 Myxococcales bacterium | reverse complement strand
CGCCGCGCCACTCGAACAAGCCGCCACCAGGACGCCAGGTAACGCCCGTGTCGCCTCGCACCGTGCCGCGGTTGAAACCTTCGCCGGCGAGATCGTTGACGTCCCCATCGGCCTCGACGGTGCGGGCATACGCGCCGCCCAAGTCGAAACCGACCTTGCCCTGCGGAAACACATTCAGCTTGGCGTCCGCCCCGAGCGAGGCATTTCGCTGTGACGCTTCGGAGTTGGCCGAGTCAGCCGCGAAGATCTCGTTATACGAGAGGTGAGCGCCAGCGACGAAGTCAACCGTGGGGGGTGTCGTAGCGTTGCGGCGCTTGCTGTTCAGAGTGCCCAGCGTGAGCGATGGCGTGATCCGCAGACGGAAAACATCCACGATGCGTTCGCTGTCCGATGAACCCGACGAGCGGAAGTAGTTGGAATCGTACCCAAACTCACCGCCGACGCTCGGATGCAGCTCCAAGTTGCCGGCGCGGATCCCGATGCCTTCGGAAAAGTCCGGACTCGAGACCCAAGCCTGGGCAGATGCCCTCAAGGGGAAAGCGGCGACGACCAAGGCCGCAACAAGCGGGATTCGAACTTTCATCGGGAACACGTAAGGAACGGAGCTGGCAGTGGGTGCCGAGACTACACCGTCTTCAGCGAATTACTACAACGTTGGGCTGCTGAGGACAGGGGGTTCACTCACGAGCGGGTCTTCCGGAAACTCGGAGGGATCAGTGTCGGGGATGCCTTCATCGATCTCCACGTTGATGTCGGAATCACCGATGAAACCGGTCTCCTCGCCGATGCACTGTTGCGCTTCGGTCACGAGGGTTTGCACGCGGCCGTGCAGGACCTGGCCGACGCTGAACTCATGCTTGCAGCGATCCGCATCGTCTTGGCTGACGGCCGCTATGAGGGCGACCAGGCGATCCTCGGCCGTGTCCGTCGCCAGCTTCATCTGCTTGACCTTGTCATCCAGGCAGAGCGCCTTCACGACGTCTCGCTTGCGCTTTGCGTCGGCGAGCTGCTCGGCCACGATGGCCCGTGACTTCGTCATCTCAGGGATGAAGGCCTTCATCTTGTCGAGCATCTGCGGCGGAGTGAGGCTCACGTCTTGAGCGCCACGCACTTCCGTGGGCGGGACAACGGGTGCCGCACTCTGCGCAATAGCAACACCGACGCCACTCAGCGTCGCAAGGGAAAGACAGGCAATAGCCCAAGGCTTGTTCATGAGTCGCATCGGCGCACAGCCCTCCAGGGAACGGCCGCAGTATAGGGGGTCGTGTCGCAGCGTGTCAACGTGCCGTCCTCGGTGAAAATGTCATTAGTTTCAGGCAGTTCGGGGACCGGGGAATTCCGTCACACCTCGAACTGGCGCCCATTCGTTTGTTGGTTGCCCCGACTTCCAAGCGCGTTCAAACGGCAGGCAGACGCCCGCCAACCCCGCCCAATAGCGTGCGACCTCCACGGGGCGGCCCGAGTTTGGCGCCCGCAGCTATTGCTTCACGAAGGTGACGGGCACCGCGATGACCGCGCTCCCGCCCTCGGGGGGATCGAACTGGGCCGCCTGAGCGCGCGCCACAACACAGGATATGACAGAGGCCGGCAGGCTGCCCGACGGTGACGGGCTGACCCCAGCCACCTCGCCGCCGGCACCCACGCGAATGGTGAGGCGAATGCTTCCCGAAGCGTCGGGATTCTCAGCGAGGCCGCGCTGGTAACAGTTACGGAAGCCGGCGCGCATACCCGCCACGACGCGCGCTGCATTGCTGACCGTCCCGCCGCTGACCGCCGCTCCGCCGACGGAGGCGTTGCCCTTCGGACCCTCGACTTTGCCGGTCGTGCCCGTCCCTTCCGTGCCGGTACCGCGACCCGTAGCGCCAATGCCGGACAACCCGCCGCCCGCCGCGCCCGGTCGAATGGCGCCGCCGCCGCTGCCTAGCTTGAGGTCACCGCCGCTCGCGCCTACCGCGGCCGCGCTTGCCGCAGCCTGATCGAGAGAGCCAGTCGGCACCTCGCCGTTCTTGAGCACGCCCGCCGTCGCAGGACCCGTACCGGCAAAGGCGAGCACCGCCATGTCGATCTTGTCGAGCTCGCTGGACAGCGCTGCAGTCTCTTTCGCGCTCATCGGGGCGGCCGGCCCCTGTGGCGCTGCTGCGGCGGCCTGCTTCGACGGAGCCTCGGCCTTCTCAGGCTTGGCCGACTCGTCGACCTTGTCCGCGGGCTTCTCCTCGACGGGAGGGGGCGGCGGCAAGTTCTTGAGTGAATCGATAAGGCCGGCGACGCTCACCTCGTCGTCGATGATCGGATCGAGCCAATCCGAGTAGATCGAGCCCAGAGCCATGAAATGAAAGAGGAACGAGAGCGCCGCGATGATCGTCGTATTCCAGTCGATCGAGCTGGCGCCGCGGAGCACCGCCACAGGAAGCTGAGGCTTTGGCTGAACGGGTGGCGGCGCAACAAACTGAAACAAGAACGTGGTGTCGCCAACCACCACTTTGCCGCGAGAGTCTTCGGTGAGACGAACCTGATAGGCGCCCTGGGAGTTCTTACGGGCCTGCCCCTTCAGCATGCCAAGATCGGAGATGCCGGTCGGCAGCGCGATGCGCCCCGTCATGCCGTCCAAGAAGTTCAGGTGGTAGTCGTTCCCCACCAGCTCGAACAACCGAAAGGTTGCGGGCAAGTTCTGGGTCGCAACCACGAACATGTTCTTTTCGCTAGCGCCTACCGTCACATGCGTGCGCTGCTTGATGATGCGTTCTTCGGCAACCCTGCCGGCATGCACCACGCCAATCCGCAACACCTTGGGGCCAGCGTTGGCGGCGACCGCCCGCATCACTGCGGTCATCTGACCGGGTCGCTGCGAGGTGGCGGGCTGCTGATGGGGCTGCTGAGTCATCGGGTTTCCTCTATGGATCCTGGTGTCAGGGTCATACGTTCGAAGCCGCCGTTCGTTCTGGACCGACGGCGGACAGGTTGCTGGGAGCCGGAAGACCCCACGTCTTGGCAGGCTGACACCGGGCTATCGAGCAAAGTTCCACCAGCGTAGCCAGTCCGCCAGTCTCGGTCCACTCCTTGTAGCGACACCGGTCTGCAGCGCCACCAGGGGCGGGCTGGCCACCGGCTCAGCCGGAGCCCAGGGGGTTCCTTGGGCCACCAGCCTGAGCCCGCGCCGAGCGCGGTGGTCCGGCCAGTGAGCCCAAGCGGCGTAAGACCTCCTGGCAAACGCCCCAGCCAGCCACGCCAGCCACAAACGCGCTTGCAGCTAGCGGTAGCTGAGCCGGGCCTCCCGTGAGCTCCCAGATCCCGAGCCCGGTCCCGCCCGCCAGGGCCACTCGCGAGAACGCTCGCGCGTTAGCACGAGAAAGTGCAAGCACGACCGCCACCTCGCGCCTTTGGAGGCGCTGCTCGAACTCATCTGGCGTGGCCACCCCC
Source organism: Myxococcales bacterium (assembly GCA_031408355.1). GTDB lineage: Bacteria > Myxococcota_A > Polyangia > Polyangiales > Polyangiaceae > PMG-095. Next base: position 3,163 of record JANNWK010000300.1, on the reverse strand, counting down.
GCCACCGCTGCAGCGAGGCGCCGCGAGAGGGCTAGCCTGCGCAACGACGACGTAGCGCAGGCGGCAGCGAGCACGACAGCTGCGGCAACTGTCAGCACCGTACTTCAGAAGGGATCGTTGTAGACCGCCTTCTCGATGCGGTCGAGAAACGGCTGGCGAAGCTCGGCCAGCGTGAGCTTGGGCTGGATCCGACTCACGTCCACCGCCGCGATCGGCTTCTGCACACGCCCGACGATCGTCACCTCGCTGATCGTCACAATGCGTGGCTTCTTCTGGGCTGCAGCCAGACTCGGCAGCGCGACGCCGAAAGCCAAAATGAGACCGCTCGCCAATCGGACTCGAGAAACTGAAGGCTTGCTCATGCTGGATACTTTCCTCGTTACGGCTTGGCCGGCGCGGCGGCCGCGGGCAAAGGCGCTGCGGGCGGAGCCGACTCGGCGGCCTTTGCCTCAGCGAGCGCCTTCTGGGTTTTGGCACGCGTTATCAGCTCGTCCGTGTCGTCTGGTGCGCCGCCGACGGAGCGAGGCTTGAGCTTCTTGTACTGCTCAAGCTCACGGATCGCCCTTTCGGCGGCCTGAATCGGCGTCATGCCCGGGATATTCTGCGAGAAGAGATAGAGCAGACCCAAGTTGTAGTGCGCCTGCGCCACGCTCGCGTCCGCCTTCACGACCCAGTCGAGCTCCCGCTGAGCCTCGCTGGTCTTTCCGAGCAAGCGGTACGCATCGCCTAGGTCGAGCCGCGCGAGCACGTTGGTCGAGTCGTAGCGAAGTGCGGCCTCTAACAGCGTGGCCGCGTCGATCGCGTTGCCCGACTCGAGCAAGTAGTGAGCGAGGTGAACGCGCGCTTCCACCAAGTCCGGCCGCAACTCAATCGCCTTTTGGAGTTCCGGGATCGCCGCGGCCTTGAGCCCTTGCTCCTTGAAGATGAGGCCGCGTAGCAGCCGAGCCTCGGCGTTGTTCTTGTCGCGCGGCGGGTTCTCGTCGCCATAGCCGTCGAGAATGCCCTTCAGCGCGTAGAGCGCCAGGTCGAGTCGACGCGAGCGGTAGTGATCGCGCGCCAGCGTGATCATTGCCGGGCGATAGTCGGGATTCTTCTTTAGAGCCTCCTGAGCCAAGCGTTGGGCTGAGCCGGAATCCCCTTGTATCGACTTAACCTCGGCCAGCGCCGCCGTCACCGCCGCACTCTTGGGGAGCTGCGACTGGCGGCCGTTGAGAAACTCATTGGCCTCATCCGCCTTGCCCGTCCGCGCTAGCAGCACGGCATAGGCAACGATCGCCGGCTCGTAGTCACCGATGATCGTGGTGGCCTGGCGATACACCTGCAGCGCGCCCTGAACCTCGTTCAAACGTTCACGCACGACTCCCAGCGAGTAGAACGCCTGGTAGGCCTTGGCATCCGCCTGGGTCGCCTGCCCAAACTGATTCTTGGCTCCCTGCAGGTCCCCCGCCTGAAACGCCTGCATCCCAGCCTTGTAGGCGGTGAGGGCGCTGGCGTTCATGGCGGGCCGCTGGGCGACCTGACCGCCTGTCGGCGCGTCGCTCATCGCGAACTGCTGACCGCCCGGACTCGCGACACCGGCTCCGGGATGCGCAGCTGCCTCAAGCTGCGCGGGCGTCTTCGCGTCCGCGCCCGCACCCGCACCGCCGCAGGCCGTCGAGACGAGCGCCACAAGCCAGACCGCTGGCAAACGAACGAACTTGATGGAGTGTTGATTCATGGCCAGCTCCTTCACTCCACGAACGCCGGTAGGGGCGAAGGGGCTCCGTTCGGCGGCGGCGCCGCCGAGATCCCAGGGCGCATGCGCGGGAACATGCCCTCCGTGTAGTTCAAGTCCTTCACTCCAGCGGTGAACTGCTTCATCTTGGCTTCACCGATCACATCCGTGAAGAACGCGAGTCGCCTGATGGCCCGGACCACCTGTCCGTTCGACACGTTGTAACGACGCGCCAAGACGACGGCGTTGCCGTAGCGTTCGAGCATGATCTGGTCGGCGCTATTGAGTTCCTGGTCGCGCTTGTCACGCCAGGCCTTCTGCGCACCAACGCGAGCCGCGTCCGCCTTCTCTTGCAGATCGGGATTGTCGCTGGTCTCGGCGCGCTTGATGATCGCCTCCGTCTTGGCGTCGAAGATCTTTAGCTCTGGCGGGCGCGTGTTGTAGAGGCCGGTACGCAACGAGTCGTAGAGAGAGCCCTGACGCGCGATCGCCGCCGTTGTCCACTCAGGCGAAACGTAGGCGTCGTTGATGCGTTGCAGCTTGTCGAACCACTTCTTGGCGTCGACGGCGTCCTTGTTGTACTGGCCGATAACCTCGACCATCGTGCCCTTGTAACGGTGGTGCCCCGTCTCGTAGTCGAAGGCGCGCGAAATCTCCTCGTCCCGCATGGTGAAGTCGGCCTCGGCGGCCATGTTCGCTTCGCGCGATCCGAGCGCGCTGTTCTTGCCGCCCTCCTGCGGAGCCAAGCGCTTCCACTTCTCGAACGCATCGATGGTCGTGTCCCACCACTTGTTGGTATCGCCGGCCAGCACCGCCTTGCGCGACTTGGCTGACCAATAAGCGGCCTGGACGACGAACTGGGCGGCGGCGTCCTTCTTGTTGTTGACCGTGTAGTAGTCGTCCATCGCACGTTGGGCCGTCCGCCGTGCGGCCGCGTTGGCTCCCTCGTCGGGACTGTACGGATCCCAGCGCTTCAACTCGGCGCTAGCGACTGTGAAGTCGGCTTCCGCCATCTCCTTGGGCGTCGCTCCGAGGCCCTGGAAGCGCTCGCGATCGCGAGTCATGCCTCCACGGTCACCAAGACTGGCGTAGAGGGAAAGCCCCTGCCGAGCAGCGCTGCGCCGGTCCTTCTCGGCGAAATGTTGATTCGTGCTGATCTTGTCGTACGTCTCAGAGGCGCGCGGATAATTGAAGAACAGCACATAGGCCCCCGCCAACGCGTCGTACGCGCCCTGCAGGTACTTCACGCGCTCCTCGTACTTCTTAGGCTGCGCAACCAGTGGCGGCTTGGCCTTCGCATCACCGTTTTTCAAGTTCGACAGCGTCTTCTCGTTGCCGTAGCGCGAGATGAATAGCTCGTACATCTCGATGGCCTTGTCGTACTCGCCCACCTGCTTGTACGCGAAGGCGCCGTTCATCGCCGCCTCCGGCGCTTCGTCGCGATCGGGA
>JANNWK010000299.1:0-1960 GCA_031408355.1 Myxococcales bacterium | reverse complement strand
GGCCTCCGCTCAGGTTGAGTAGCAATCCGTGGCGAAGTTTACCACGTGCCCTGGTACGATAGGGCACGTGATGAGCAAACAGATCTTGATCCTGGCGGGGCCGAATGGGCGGGCAAGACGACATTTGCTCGCGAGTTCCTGACGACCGAGGCCAACTGCCCAACGTTCTTGAACGCGGACATCGTCGCTGCGGAGTTGTCACCGCTGCAGCCCGAGCGGGCCGCCATGCGTGCCGCGCGATTCATGCTTCAGCGAATTCGGGAGGAGGTCGCGAAGGGCGAGAGTTTCGCGTTCGAGACGACGCTCGCGAATCGGAGCTATGCCCATTCTATTCGCGAATGGCAGGGCGCCGGATGAACTTCGACGAGCTCTACAGCGGCCTGGTCGACTCCTGGGTTCTGTACGACAATTCCGATGCCGTCCCACTCCTGCTAGACTGGGGGGAGAAGCGATGAACCCCAAGCCCATCGAGCAAGCCAAGAACCCGCTGTTGGCGCGCACGCTCCCCGCGTTGCTCCGCGCCCGAAAGCGGGCCGAGGAGCTGGCGGCTGCGACCAACACGGCGGTCGTCGATCTGGTCGGCGGCAAGGTCGTTCACGTGCGTCCACCCCCGCCAGTCGTTTCGGACGCCGCAAAATAGAGTCGCGCCCGCGCGGCGCCCTACGCCACCCGCACCTCGAGGGGCACCGTGAACACGAGTCAGGCAGACGCACGATGAGGACGCCTGCCTGCTCGCCAGGCGCGAACTTGCCTTCTGGCAGCCGCCCCAGCGACCGCCGGCCTGGCGCCCGTTCCTAGGTCGCCGTCAACAGCGCAGCGATTGCGCGTGCAAGCAACTCAGGTGCGACATGAAGCCGGCCCTTGTTGGGCAGCTGTTCGAGCGCCTGGAGTGCTTCGTCGACTGGAACACGTTTGCTTCGCGCCGCTTCGAGGATCAGACCGATCGTGCCAACGGCCGCGAGCCCTACCGACGCGCATGCTCGGCGCGCTGCAGCGTCATCCGTTAGTAGCAGCGAGGCTGGATGCTTCAAGGCGAACGCGATGGCGGCTGTCTCACCCGATTGTAGCGAGAACTTGGCTTGAAGTGCCGCGTCCATTTCGACCACGCGTTCTCGCTCCATGCGCGGGTCGGCAAGCGCCTGTGGCGCATGCTGAGTGATCTCAGTCCAGACTTGCTCGACCACGTGAATGCGCGTTGGCGGTAAGCCCCAGGAGAGACACCCGATCCAGTGAAGGTGGAGGATCGGGCCGGCGTCGGCGACGACGATCACGAATCGAATCGATGCCCCGTGGCCCAGGCGATGTCAGCGAGCACGCTCGTCTCGGTGATCGGCTCGCTCTCGAACGGCCGCGTAGCCGCATGCGCCTCGGGGCCCACAATCACGCGGACCTCGGCGCCCTCCGGTAGGTGCACGGACGCCGGAAGCTCAACCTTGCCGTCCTTGACTACGCCGACCAGTTCCATGCCCAAACCTTATCACTTGCCTGCCATGGCGCCGCTGAACGAAGTTCTTCGCCTGGAAAAGCCGCGGACTTGGGTGGCGCACCCCGGGCCGCTCGGGTGTCGGGACGGCCGCCTACGCCACGTGCACAACCCGGAAAGGCCCAGAAATCTCAGGGCCTTTTCCTTTTCTTATATCGTCGACGCTGAGGGCAAGCTCGTGTCCCACGAACTGCCGATCCCTTAAAGCGCCTTAACGAAATCCCAGATCAGCTTGCCGCCGGTGGGCGGCCAGCCGTGGGTGCTGCCGTCGTAGCCGCCGAAGCTGTGTTCGCACCAACGGAGTGGAGATGCGGCGGCGCAGCCCTGGTAGTCAACGCATCCGTCGTCTTCGACGCTCGGCTCGGCGTCGCGTTTGGCGCGAATATCGGCGTGCATGCCGGCGATGGGCGGCAGCGTGGTGTCAGTGCAGGTGCTGCGCGTCGCGTAGTTGGTGCGGGCCGCGACGCCGCTGGCGAA
>JANNWK010000298.1:0-1536 GCA_031408355.1 Myxococcales bacterium | reverse complement strand
TCACGCCAAGGACGTAGCCACCGCCCAGGTAACTCTGCCTCAACTTTTCGCTGACCGAACCGCCTAGTCAGCGGTGCGTAGGCAATTTGATCAGGGTGGGCCCGAGATGGCCGGAAAACCGTGCGAAATGCAGGGGCACGGCGCCTTGAACCCGCTTCCGGGATCCAGCTTGATATCCGCCGGAATGATTCTGGCGCCGCTACACAGTTCCGAGCGCGTCAGGGTCACGCTAGGCAGCGCTGGTCACGACTGTGTCCCCCCGCTGGCGCACTGGCCGCGCTGAAGTACGCCTGAAAAGCCGAGTAACCGGCGGCCGAGCGGTCAACTGACGGTGGGCTCAATCCTTGCTTAGCCGAAGGGGATGCACTCCACGAAGCGAACGCGCGCCAGCTCTTGCTTGCTCACTTTGATGACCTGCCTTGGGTGCACCGGAGAGTTCTTGGGGGGCGGAACCACGGCGTCGCCGCCGCCGACAGCTCCTGCTGCCTTGCCCATGCCGAACGGCTCACTGCCTGTTCCCGAAACGCCGAGCGCGCCCGGACCCGCCAATACCGAGATTGATGCTGCCGGTGAAGTGCGCGGCTCGGGCGTTGGAATGCTGGGCTGCCCCACGGTCGTCTTGGGACAGGCCCCGGTGCGCGAGACCAGCGCGGCGCGCGTCGAACTCTCGCAACCGTTTGCGGGCGTCTGCGCCACCTGTCACGGCGCTCGCGGGGAAGGCTTGCGAGGCTACCCAGCGATTCCGAGCGACCTTTCGCTCGAGGAATACAAGCAGGCCGTCCGCGTCGGCAAGGACGCGATGCCCCCATTCGCGGCGAGCTTCATCTCCGATGCCCAGCTCGCGCAAGACTATGCCGCGCTCAAGGCTGGTCTCGACGCAGAGGTCGCGGACGAAACGGTGGTTTGGGGAGCGGACCGCATCCAGCAGGCGTACACGGACGGCCTTCAGGCTTTTCGGAAAGCGGATCCTCAGGGTCAGGCCTGCGCCAGTTGCCATAGTCCGGATGGTATCGATTTGGCCGCCATCGCCTACACGGACGCGACAATCTTGCGCCGAGGGCTGAAGCACCTGCAACCGGACGACGCCAATCGCGTGGTCGACTTCGTTCACGCCCAGCGGCTCCGCTTCGGGATCGACGAGCCCTGTAGCACGCAATGGCGACCCTTTCAGCCGACGGGCGACGTGCTGCCGGGCGCTACGGTGGAGGAGCAGGATGACGCCTTCGGCGCGGAGCTGGTGAGGCGCGGGCTCTTGGCCGCGACGGGTCGTGTCGAGACGCTGGACCAGGCGCGCGCGGCGTTCGCTCAGCTTCGCGACCTCGACTTGCGCTCGCTGAAGATCGGAGTGCCGCTCCCGCACTGGACAGAGGACGGCTTCAACGGCGACGAGCATCACTCGCTCAACGACTGGATCCCCTCGACCCCCCGTGAGCCAGCCACTGGCTCGATGGAGTCGCTGTTCGCGCTGGATGACCAGTACCTGGCCCAGCCCTCGGAGGAGAACCTGCGCAGGCTCGACGAGGCCATCCAGCAGCC
>JANNWK010000297.1:0-2757 GCA_031408355.1 Myxococcales bacterium | reverse complement strand
GCCCACGGCGAAAGGATCGCGCGTGCCCGCCGTGGTCTGATCTTCGCTGGGAACCGGGGAAGTGCCGCGCACCACGCCGATCCGCAGGCTAAACTCGGTAACGACGCGCAGCGGGCGGTAGGTGTAGCCGCCCTCCAGTCGGAAGTAGCGGTCGCGCACGGTGTCGACGCGCGTGCCGCCCGCCGCGTCGATGGTTTCTGTCGCGCTGGTTCCAAAGTCAACATAGTCGCCTGAGGCGAAGAACACCGAGCGCCGACCACCCAAACGGTCATTGAGTGCTCGCTCTCGAGCGTCCATCACCACCTCAGGCACCGAGACGCGATGCAGGTTGGCGCGACTCGCGAAGACAGGCTGCCGCGTGCCATCGAGAAGCTCGAGCTCCAAAGCGTAGCCGAGCCAGCGTGGCAGCAGATCGGCGGCGGGCACTGCAGCGACATAGGCTGAAACGCCGCGTCGAAATTCCAGCTCGCGCGGGCTGGGATGCGCCTCCGTGGCATAGATGAGCAGCGCTCGCTTCACGAGTTCCGGGTGCTCGATCTCAGCGGTGACGATCAGCTCCTCGCGAGCCGGCACGCTGGTCAGCGGGCTGTGGTGCAGCCGGGGACGCCCGGCAAGGACGATCGGCGCAGCCGCGACTTCGGCGTGAGGCTTGGGCGGCTCGGGCGGCTCGGGCGTTTGGGCCTGCGCAGGAGCGGAGGCGCCTAGCGTGAGCAAGAGGAGAGTCGAGCCGACCCGCCAACTCTTAACGGAAGTCACTTGGATCACCATTGGTACGTCACCGCTCCTCCGAAACCGGGACCCGCGTGGTTGATGGTGCGCCCCTGGTACGAGCCCCTCACGGACGCGACCAGACTAGGCAGAAGCCGATAGCCGACCTGCGCGATGGCGCGGCCGCCGACCTCGCTCTGTCCATGCGACGTCGCGTCTTGCGCCGCGGAGGGATCATCGGGTCGCACCTCCTCCCCCTCTCGGCTCAAACCCGCCGGCTGATTGGTCACCTCCGTGCGGAACAGCACCGGCACCTTTTCGAAGACGTTGAGTTCAAGCTGCGTGATCCCGCGAAGGCCGACGTTTCCCAGCACTTCACCGCCGATTTGCAGGTTCGTCTCGCGGTCGTTGCCGAGGCGAAGCAAGGCCTGGGCGCCTCCAACCACGCCGCGATCCTCGAGCCCAACCACCAGCCTGCCGATCAACCCCGTGAAGTGCGACAGCCCGAACTCGCCCTCCAGGTAGCCATAGGTCAAGCCCACGGCGCGGCCCGTGAGCTTGAGGTCGTCGAGGTCGCGCAGCGAGCCACCGACGCCACGGAACACGCCGAACCCCGTGCGCACGGCCCGGATCCCCGTGTCCTCCAGGCGCATGCCCACAAAGCCCTCTGTCTGCCAGACGACGTCGTTGCCCTTCCAGTTATTCCAGTCCGCGTAGTCCGTGCTGATGCTGGCCACCGCGTCACGCCGCCGAGGCAGCTTGGGCTCCGGCAGCGCCTCGACCATGATCGTGTAGGGCGAACCCGCCTGCGCCACGATCGGGATCGCGCGCCCAGTCGCCGTGGTGGCTTCGATGAAATACTCAAGCCGTGGAGCCTTGACGCGCGACGCCGCGATCCTCACGGTATAGTAGCCGTCGCCCGCGGCCTGCATCGGCAAAGTGACGTAGGCCACCTCGCCCGCGTTGCGCGAGTGGAGGACCGCGCCCGTGACGTTGTCCACCTCCACGCCGAACTCCAGGCCCTGGCCAGCGAGCGCCTCGGCAGGCGCCAAAAAGCTGCGCCTTTCCGGCGCAGATTCGAGCGTCTTCCCGGCCGACAAGAGCCCGACGAGCTTGCGCAGTTGCTGCGCCTCCTCGTAGAGCACGACCGCATAGCGCCCGCGCGGCAGGCGTCGCACGTAGCCTTCGTAAGCCAAGATGCGCCGCCGGGGATCCTTTCCGCGAAGCCCATCGAACAGCGCACTCACCTCAAGCGCCTCAGGATCGCAGCTCGATGGCGCGCTCTTCGGCTCCGCGCAGGGCGCCCCTGGCTTGTTGACCGCAGGCGCAGGGGCTACGGACACACCGGGAGCCGGCTGAGGCGCCACAGGCGCAGCCGGCGCTACCGATTTGACAGGACGGAAGATGACCACATCGCCCGGCTCGGCGGCGCGCGAAAGTTTGCCCTCGGCCCTGGCCAAGGACAGCGCCCCCCGCACTTGAACCAGCCGCAAGCGACCAATCAGGAAGCGGTCGTTCAGGGTTTGGCCCGTGACCGGGTGCTTGACCGTGAGCGGACGCCACAGCTCCAGAACAGCCCCGTCGACAGCGCCCTGCTCCCGCGCGACGTCGACCACGATGTCGCCCTGCGAAAGTTCGACAACATGTCCGGAGACGCCACCGGGCTCCTGAGCCGCCGCGGAGGCTCCGAACAACAGCAGACAGGCGGCCAACGCCGTCTGTGAAAGTTCCCGGGCCCACTGGTTTCGTGTCGTCACGGCAGCCACCTCAGCAAGGAGCTTGCCAGAAAGCGCGCGCCAAGAATTTCATATATTTATGCCCAGCCCGGCTGACCCGGCCGGACCGAACGCCGCCACAGGTGTCGCGGTTCGGACACGGTGTGAAAAGAGCGCGCCGCTAGAGCGCCGCTTCTTCGTCCGGAAACTCCGCCGAGTCCGGCAACTCGTCCAGACCACTACCGCCCCGCACCGGGATGGCTCGAGCGTGAGCCACCTTCTCGAGTGCGTTAGAGAGCAGGCTGCGGTCGGAGACTTCCGGCAGGAAGGCGCG
>JANNWK010000296.1:0-2784 GCA_031408355.1 Myxococcales bacterium | reverse complement strand
CGAAAAGGCGACAACCACCAGTGGGGGTTCCTTGAAGGGACGATCGCGGGTCCGATCCCGAAGCCCGGGACCATCATCGGCACCGAGGTGCCACCGATATGGGAGTACGATCACGGAGTCGGGAAAGCTGTGATTGGCGGCGGGGTGTATCGCGGTGATCAGTTCCCGGAACTGCTCGGCAAGTATCTGTTTTCGGACTTCCTGAGCGGCATCTTGTGGACAGCGACGCCACAGGCCAACGCTACCTACAAGATCGATAAAATCGGCGAGCTTACCGCCGATTTTCCGAACGGCATCAACTCCTATCTGCTGGACACCAAGGGCAACATCCTCCTGGCCAGGAGCAAAGGGGCGCTCCAGCCTGGCAACGTGGAGCGTTTGGTCCGCGCCGCCGACGCGGTCAAGGCACCAGAACCGCCGGCCTTGCTCTCTCAGACGGGGGCGTTCAGCGACTTGGCGACGCTCACCCCCGCCACAGGCTGCATTCCGTACGAACTCATCGTGCCGTTCTGGTCAGACAACGCCATCAAGACGCGCTGGATGTGCGTGCCCAACGACGGCACTCACGACACAGCGGCCGAGCAGGTCACGATCACGGCCGAGGGCGATTGGCAATTCCCGGTGGGCTCTGTCCTCATCAAGCACTTCAACCTGCTGATGGACGAGAGCGACCCGCAGTCGGCAGTGCGAGTCGAGACCCGCTTTCTGGTTCAAGGGACAGACAGGCACTACGGCATAACGTACCGCTGGAATGCCGAGGGAACGGACGCCGCGCTCCTCACGTCGGACGTCGACATCGATTTCAACATCCAATCCGCGGGCGGGCCTCGCCAGCAAACCTGGCACATCCCTGGACGCAACGATTGCCAGACCTGCCACGGGGCAGCAACCATCGGCGTGCTGGGACCGAAGTCGCGCCAGCTGAACCGTGACGCGTTCTACCCGACGTCGGGCTTGATGGGAAACCAGCTTGAAACGCTCAACACGCTGGGGATCGTGAAGGTCGACGTTCCCAATCTCGCAACGCTGCTCACCTCCACGCCAACCGGCGATTGCACAGCACCCATCGAGGACAGGGCCCGCTCCTACCTGGATGCAAACTGCGGCTACTGCCATCGCCCCAACGGGGTGCGGCCGAACTTCGACGCGCGGCTCACCACGCCGCTGAACGAGGCCGGGATCGTCGATGGACCTCTGGTTGAGAGCCTGAGCATCGCGGGTGAGGCGGTCGTCGTGCGAGGGGATCTCGAGCGATCCGTAGCGTACCTGCGCGGCAACAGCGTGGCTGAAGGCGTCGTGATGCCACCACTGGCAAAATCGCTAGTCGACGAATTTGGCATGAGCGTGGTGAACGCCTGGATCGGGTTTCTCGAGAGTGGTGACCCCAACGCTGGCAAGGAGCTTTGCTTTAAGGGAGCCGGAGGCGCCGCAACGGGCGGCTCGGGTGGCTCTGTTGGCACCGGTGGCCAGTCCAATCCCGGTGTCGGAGGCGCCACAGCGCCAGCGGGCGGCAATGGTGCCGTTGGAGCGAACGGGGCAGCCGATGGCGGCGACGGTGGTTGTGCTTGCGTGATCGGTGCTGGTGCGCAGCGCTCCCCTTGGGCGTCGCTGCTGGCAGGCCTGGCCGCGGCCGCCGCGGTGGCGCTGCGACGTCGTGGCAAGCTCGGCGCTGAACGTGACGCTGCCTAGCTGTAACTGCGATCCCGTAGAAAAAAACGCCGTGCATGGGATGCTCTGACTGGAGTATCCATGCGCGGCATGGACCTCTTCAACGCCGCCGGCGAGCGGCTCGACCACGCCTTCACGCCAGGTGAGCCGGGGCGGCGCGCGCTCGTCATCGTCGCCCACGGCGTGACCTCTCACCACAATCGCGACTACCTGAACGCTCTCGCCGCTGGCCTCGCGGCGCTGGGCGTCGCGGCGCTGCAGCTCACTTACTCCGGCAACGGCCAGTCTGAAGGCTCGTTCGAGGCGTGCACCATCTCCAAGGAGGTCGCGGATCTCGGCAGCGTGCTCGACGCGTTCGACGGTTGGACCGTGGGCTACGCCGGCCACAGCCTGGGCGGCGCCGTTGGAGCGTTGCGCGCCGCCCAGGACCCGCGCATCCGAGCCTTGTGCTCCCTCGCCGGCATGGTCCAGGTGCAGTCGTTCATGGAGCGCACGTTTGGCCACCTGTCACCCGGCGACGCGATGCTCGACAAGGCGGAGTGCCCGCTATCGCAGCGATTCTTGGACGACGCGCGCGCGCTGGGCGACACGCTGAGCGCCGCGCGCAAGATCGACATCCCGTGGCTGCTCATTCACGGCACCGCGGACGAGCTCGTCCCCTACTCCGACTCCGAAGAAGCCTGCGCGGCCAACCCGAAGGCGCGGCTTGAGCCGCTCCCGGGGGCGGACCACCGCTTCGCGGGGCACGTGCCGAGGCTGGTCGAACTCGCGAGCTCGTTCTTCAACGAAGCGCTCTGAGGCCTAGTTCGCCCTCATTGCCCCTGGCGTAGCGCTATAGGTCGACGAGGCAGCCTTGCCGGGCAGGAGCTACGCGGGGGTGACTCCGGCCTGGCTCCTACCCCGGCGCTGGGCCAAACGTCTTGGCTCCTGGGCACGGTCTCGACCGCACTCGTCGATGAAGGCAAGGGCGTCAGATAGTCCGCGCGAGGAGTGGCCCCTCTGCGGCCGAACCACCCGAGGGTCGTCACGGCTGTCCCCATCGCTCAACGCTTTTCTGCGCCTTGGCGCCAGCGCCGGATGAGCTCGCCAATGCTACCGCCGCGTTCAAGGTGAGCA
>JANNWK010000295.1:0-4155 GCA_031408355.1 Myxococcales bacterium | reverse complement strand
GCCGGTTCCCAGACGAAGTTGTAATAGGTCACGATGCAGCGGCCAGTGGGAGACAGCAGCGGTCGCAGCCGTTCGAGCGCGTTCTGGATGTCATCCAGCATGCCGATGGCATCGCTCAGCAGGATCACGTCGAACGGCCCGGCGGGGAGCGCATCGTGCTCCACGTCCACGACGCGGAGGTCCAAGCCGGGGTGGTTGGCCCGGGAAAGCTCGATCATACGCGGCGAGGCGTCGATGCCGATGGACCCAGGTCCACCGATGGCGGCGAGCAGATCGCCGGAGCCTGTCCCGACTTCAAGTACGCGACTGCCCGGGGTGGCCAGGGACTTTACGAGCCTTTCGAGCTCCGCCCCATAGTAGCGATGGCGGGTGGTCGAAGCGGCGCGTGCCTCGGCGGCCTCGTCGAACCTTGTCACCCTTTGTTTCCGCCGCCGCTCTTCACGAGCCTCGAACTCGCTGCCCGGGGGGGTTGCGCCAGCCACGTCAGATGCATCGCTCGGTGTCATGGTCAATTTCTTCCGCTCTCTCGTTTAGCTGGCAACTGGAGCGTGGCCGGAGTTGGCGCGATACCAGTCGATCGTTCGACTCAGCCCGGCTTCGAAGCTCACCTGGGCGGTGAAGCCGAATCGCTCCTTCGCCCGCGATACATCCAGCATGCGTCGTGGTTGACCGTTGGGTCGCGACGTGTCCCAGACCATTCGCCCCTTGTAGCCGATTTTCTCGCAAATCAGCTCGGCCAGGGCCTTCATCGAAATCTCGAAGCCGGCGCCGAGGTTGACCGGCTCGGGGTCGTCGTAGTGCTGGGCGGCTTCTACGAGGCCGCGGGCGGCGTCGTCGACGTAGAGGAACTCGCGCGTGGGCGAGCCATCGCCCCACAGCACCACCTCTGGCGCTGCCTCCAGCCGCGCGGTTTCGAACTTGCGAATCATGGCCGGAATCACGTGCGACGTTTCTAGATCGAAGTTGTCGCGCGGCCCGTACAGGTTCACCGGGAACAGCATCACGAAGTTGGAGCCGAACTCTTGCCGGTAGGCCTGCGCCATGACGAGCAGCGCCTTCTTCGCGATGCCGTAGGGGGCGTTGGTCTCTTCCGGGTAGCCGTTCCAAAGGTCGTCTTCGCGGAACGGTATGGGGGCAAACTTCGGATACGCGCAGATGGTGCCAGCGATGACGACCTTCGACGTGCCGGCGCGGCGTGCGGCTTCAAGGACGTTCAAGCCCATCGCCATGTTGTCCCGGAAGAAGGTGCCGGGAAACTTCTGGTTGGCACCGATGCCGCCGACCTTGGCGGCCAAGTGCAAGACGAGGTCGGGCTTGCTGCTCGCGAACAGCTTTGCCGTGGCCTCAGGACAGGTGAGGTCGGCGTCGCGCGAGCGCGGCACGACAATGCTGCGGGCGCCGGCGGCCTCGAGGGCGAGCACGACATGGGAGCCGAGAAAGCCTGCGCCGCCGGTTACCAGGACGCTCATACTACGAAGGTCAATAGGCATCAGTTAAGGCCCTGTCTTTTACCCGAGCGCCCTGCCGGCGCAAGCGTTTAGCGACCCTCCGCCGAGAACGCGCCGGCCGCCAACACGGCTGAGTTTCTAACGGGAGCTCCGCTGCTTGGGCAGGTAGATAGCGTGCTGCCCAGAATACTGAACCGCCGCCGTGAAGCGCTTGTGTAGAAATTCGCTTTGGCCCGGGCTCAGCTGCCCGCCGGGGCCGACGATCATCGCATCGATTCCAGCAAGCTCAAGGTCCGCGCGTTCTGCGGGCAGGGGAGCATCCGGGCGAGCGTGTTTTCGCAGATTGGGAGCGAGGTACTCAATCGTGGACAGCTTTTCGACCGCGAACAGGCCGTAGCCGTAGCCATACGCACCGACCACCGCGACCGTATAGCCCTGCTCTTTCGGCGGTGGCGTGGGCGGCAGCTTGAGCAGACGAAAACCGCCGCTCGTCGATACCGGCGGACCCAGGTGCCCCACCAAGGCGTTGAAGACGACGTCTTCCTGTTGCGAGGCCGCGGGGCGCTCGCCCGGATAATAGAGCACGTGGGTGATGCCAAGCTTCTTGTAGTGGTCGTAGAGTTCCCGGGCCGACTTGATCTGGGCGTAGCTGATGAGCCCCTGGAAGCCGGCCCAATCGAGGACCAGCTCGCGATCGATCCCCAGGCTGACATGCGCCGTGTGCAAGACGACCTTGCTGCCCACCGGCAGGGCCGCATGCAGCGCTCGAAACGCCGGCCGGTAGCGCTCGAAGCGTCGCTTGGCGGTGCCTTGGTAGCCGCTGCGAATGAGCTCCAAAGAGCCGCTGATTCGCTCGTGGCTGGAGTACCAGACGGCATCGCCGCCCCAGGCTATCTGGAAGAGGACGAGCGGTAGGATGGCCAGCCCCGCGAGCCGACCCAGCTGGAAGATGCCCACCAAGATCGCGGCGGTGGTCGCCACGAGAATCGGCATGAAGACCTGCAGGTTGCGGTCGACATTGAACGTCACGCCCCAAATCAGCAGGGTGACCATGCCCACGAACGCGCCCAGGGCCTTCCAGCGCCGCTGGGGCACGAACAGCAGCGCTGGCAGCAGCAGCGTGAAAAGTGATCCGAATACCGGGAAATCTTTGGTGAAGGAGTAGTGAGGCTTGAAGGAGAACGTGACGCTCAACTCCAGCGCGTGACGGAGCTTCTCGAACACCCCACCTTTGGGGACCCAGTTCAGGTCGGTAAAGATGTGACCGAACAGGAAGCTGCCGTTCTCCACCGTTGGTCGAGAAGCAGTGAAGACGTCCTGCATGAACGGATACAGCGGATTTCGATAAAACCACCAGTTCTTCAGAAAATGGGGAGCGACGAGCAAGCAGAAGGCCGCCCCCGCGACGAGCGGCAAGAGCCACAGTCGTCGGCGTCCCGAGCTGGCGCCTTCCCCGCCTCGGAGGCTCCGGTAGGCGACCACGCTCCAGCGGACAGCCACGACCAACAAGCAGGGCACGATCCAGTAGATCGCTTGATACTTGGTGAGGAAACCACCGGCCATGCACAGGGCCATGAGCAGCGCGCGCTTCCAGGACAGATGCTCAAGCAGCCGGCACGTTGCCAGCAGCCCGGGCAAGGTGAAGGCGGCGGCGACATGGTCGGCGGCACCGCCCAGGTTATGGTCGTACACGAAGATGATCGGGAAGAGATAAAACGCGACCCAGGCGCCGCGAGGACCCGGGGCGCCGACCATGAAGCGGACGGTCGCCGCAACCCCGGCCAGGGTCCACAGAAACAGCCCGAACTCTTGGTGCAGCGCCAGCATCCAGCGTAGCGGCGGCGTGAGACCCGGAACGAGGAAGCTCCAGGTGTGGAGCAGGCTGGCCAGCTGCGGGACGTTCTTGCTGTAGTCCCCGGGGAACGCCACGATGCGACCTTCGCGAGCGTAGTCTTGGGCGATGGTGAGGTGACACCACGTCGCGTCGTAGTTGACAGCGTCGGGGGTCAGTATGCCTAGGTAGATGACGCCGGTAAGCGCGGCGCCAATTCCCCAGAGCAGAAGCAGCCACGGCCCAGCAGGCGCCTGCGACGCCGAGTTTTCGCGATGCCGGCGCCAAAGTCGAAGCAGCTCCGGCGCGCCCGCCAGACTGAGCCCCGCCGCCAAGAGGAGGGCGAAGATCGGACCGTATAGGCCCAGCGCTCCGGCCAAGTACATGATTTCGGTGAACGCGACGACGCCCACCAGCGTGCTCACGACCAGCGTTTCCAGGAGCGGAAGCTCCCTCAGGCCGAGCAAGCGGCAGACGACCAAGCTGCCGACTGAAAGCCAGGCCAAGTTGGCCAGCGCCGTATAGCCCCAGATCGCCGAGAGCGGCCAAACCAGCCAATCCTTGATGGGGTAGATCGGGTCCACATAGTGCGCGTAGACGAACACGCCGAGCACGCTGAGCAGCAGGGCGGCTAGCGTCCCCAGGGCGCGCGGAGGCGGCAGACTCAGCCAGTTGAGCGCGCGCTTCAGCACTGGACCACAGCCTCCGTCACTCTCGCACTTCCGAGTCTGCTGAGGCGCCGGCAGGGAAACGACTGATGAGGAAGAAGCCGATTCCTGTTGCCAGCGCGCTGATGCCGATGTGCGTCGTGTAGCTCGCGAATACGAACAGGGCGCCGCGCGAGAGCACGGCAGGCTCGCTGAAGTACATGGCCAG
>JANNWK010000294.1:0-1936 GCA_031408355.1 Myxococcales bacterium | reverse complement strand
GGCGGGCGGGATGGCGAGCGAGGCGGGCGGCGCGGCGGGGGATTCGGGCGACGCAGGCAGTCCGGGCGTCGAGGTGTCCCTCGACATCGTCAGCGAAAAGAACGAGTTCGGTTTCGCGTGGAAGGACTCGTTCTACCTGGTGGGCTGTAGGGACGGGAGCCTGAGCGCGCACGACTGCTTGACGGTGCAGGGCGCGTGTCCCGATCCCGGTCCCGACGCCGGGTTCGAGGCGAAGGGGCACCTCTCCAAGGAAGAGTTCCAGTTCGGCGGCGAGCTGGGCAGGACGTACGACGTCACGCTCTCCGTGAACGGCATTGTCTCTGGCAAGGTTTACGAGAACGGCGTGCGTCGACGTGGCGACGACTTCTCAGACTTCAACAACCCGGTCGGGACCGATGCTTGGCACGTTGGCGGCGCGCCCATTCCCAGCAGCTACGACGTCTTCAAGATGTCGGTGTTCCAGCCGGATGGCACGACCGAGGTCCAGCACTACTACCTAAACTCGTTCCCCTCGGATGCCGCCCTCGAGTCCCACCAGACGGTGCCCATCGGCTACACCGCGACGCTCGAGGTTCCGGGTCAGGGCGTCATCAAGTACCTGCACCAGGACTCGAACTGCCGCGCCATCAACAACTGCGGCCCTGGCGATAACGGCGTGAATTGCCCGGCCGCTCGCAATGTGCCGAACGAGCCGGGCTTGGCCGTTCCCACCCTGTGGGGCGGTGAGCCGGTCACCGACATCAACAAGATCAACGGCGCCGCCCAGCCCTTCCACGCGCAGATCGTGCACGTGACGGTGACGAAGGTCGTGCTGAAGCCGTAGCAGCGCTCCGCCACTCACGTGGAGCGCCTATCGAGTTCGACGCTGCTTTGGAGGATGAGAACGCAGCGACCCGCAGACTGTGGTATGTCTCTGGTATGACCAGGAAGATCGCTATCAGTCTGCCGGATGCGACACTCGGCAAGGCCCGGGCGGCGGTCAGGGCTCGCAAGGCGCCGACGCTCAGCGGCTACATCGCGCGTCTCGTCGAGGACGCGAGTGCCAGCGAAACGTTCACTGACATGATCGCCGATTGGGTGAGCGAGAGTGGCGCGACCGAGGCAGAGCTCCGCGCGGCGCAGCAGGAGTCACACGAAGCGTTTGAACGGGCGGGTCTGAGCCGAAGCAAACACCCACGTGAAAAAGCGCAGCGCAAGGCAGGCTGAACGCCGGTCGGCGGCCGCGCCCGGCCTTGTCCTCGACGCAGGCGCGCTGCAGGCTCTCGAAAATCGCCCGATCCGGCTGCTGGTCGACCTTCAGCGTGCTCACGACCTGGGCGTACCGATCCGAATTCCCGCTGGATCGCTGGCGCAGTCGTGGCGGGGCGGACCTCGCAGCGCAGCGCTCGCGCGCCTGCTGAAACAACCGTGCAGCGTGGTTCACGTGGACGAGGGCTCTGCCCGGCAGATAGGCGAGTTCATTGCCAGCGTCCGCCTGCCGAACCGCCGAAAGCCCGACATTGCCGACGCCCATGTGGCACTCGTGACGCGGATCACCAGGAGCCTGGTCTGGACCAGCGACCCCGAGGACATGGCGTCTTACGGCGTCGATCGCGACTTCATTCGCAAGCTCTGACTGAGATGAACCTTGCTCCGGGATGTTCCGCGGGCGCGGAGCGCGGTTGGCGCGAGGTGAGGTGACGCCGCTGGCGGGCTCAGGTATTCTGCGACGTTCTATGTTCAAGGAAAAGCGCGCCATGAAGCGAACGAAGGTTGCTGCCACCGCACGCACCCGAAAGGGCCCCATCGCATCGAAAGCGCTGCGATGGGCCGGGGCAGCGCTAGCGCTGACGCTGGGCTGCCAGAGCCTACTGGGCATTGAAGAGTCAACGCTGAGCCCGGGCGCTGAACAGGGCGCGGCCTGCGTTTTCAAGGATGGCGCCGCGGCTGCTGTGTG
>JANNWK010000293.1:0-12529 GCA_031408355.1 Myxococcales bacterium | reverse complement strand
TCGGCGCCGCGCGGCACAAGCCAGGTGAGCGCAACGGTCACGGTCAGCGCCACAAACAGACCCATAAGCTCGCGATGTCGAACACCGAGCCACCGGCTCTCGCCCTCCAACGCGGGCTGGGCACCGACCGAAACCGAAACCGATGCCGACATCGAGCTGGCCACGAGGGTCCCTGCCTCGAGCGCCAAGGCCAGAACGGGCCAGAGGAAGGGAACGAGCAAGTCGGGCGCCGCTCCCGCCGTCGGAAACTGGCGCCAAAGCCGCAGGAGGCCGAGCAGCCCGGTGGCCAACGCCGCAACCGCGAGGGCCCCCCAAAAACTCACCAGTCGCTCGCGAAGCGGGGACCTCATGCGGAGAATCGTAGCCAAATCTGACGACGCCCGGGCATTCAGCCGCAGCCCGGGCCGCGCCGCCCGGGGGCTCGCCAGAAAATCGTGAGGCTTTCGTGGCCAAACGTTCTGATATGCTGGGCAGGCGCGCTGGGCCTGCTCAGGCCGCAGCTCGCGGTTTCGGAGGATGTGATGTTGAAGATCTTGAAGATGCGCTCCCTGGTTTCTCTGCTCGCCTTGACCGGCGCGATCCTGACGCCGCTGGCCGCACAGGCCGCTGGTGTGGCCGAAGCATCGCCCTCGGGCAAGGGGATCGCGGGCGGTGCTCTGCTCGGTGCTGAGCTTGTGCTGGCAACCGAGGCGGCACTCGATGTTCAACCAACGTGGGCCTACATCGTGGGCGGCGTGGCGGGCGGGGCCGCAGGTGGCGTCGGCGGCTACTTCGTCGAGACGAGCGGCGACGCCCGGATCCCGATGCTGATGCTGGCCGGCGGCTTAGCCTTCGCGATCCCGACCGTTGTCGCCGTTCTTTCGGCAACCGCCTACGAGCCGCCCACGGACTACCTGCAGGACACCGCTCCAGCCGACGAGCCGGTAGCCGAGCCCCCGCGCCCGAGCGGGGCGGACGGCACCCCGACGCCCGAGGCCGCCCCGCCTGCCGCCGAGCCGGCTCCGGAGGCGCCGGCTCCGGCCACGCGTCGCCAGCTGCGCCCGCAGCGCCGCTTGGCGCTGAAACTACCGCCGCCCGCCTTGGTCGGCCTCGGCCTCGACCGCGATGACACCCGGCTGGCGCTGGGGATACCGAACGTGGAGCTGCGGCATACCTACACACGTACCGAGCAGGTCATGTTCAACGCGCCGGACACCACCGAAGTTCGCGTCCCCCTGCTGAGCGTCGCTTTCTGAAGGGCAACGCCAGCGCCGGTGGTAATCCCTGCCGGTTGTAAGCTAAGCTAAAGATTCGGATTTTTTCCTAAACCTCTCGTCTGGACGAAACATGGCACAACCAGCGCCCCCGAGGGCTGGGGCATCGCGAAAGCGGGTGGAT
The DNA here is from genome assembly GCA_031408355.1 of Myxococcales bacterium. Taxonomy (GTDB): domain Bacteria; phylum Myxococcota_A; class Polyangia; order Polyangiales; family Polyangiaceae; genus PMG-095. Next base: position 11,152 of record JANNWK010000293.1, on the reverse strand, counting down.
GATCCCGCCCTAGGCAAGGTCATCGCCGGTCGCTACCGCCTGGAGGCTCGCATCGGCGAAGGCGGGATGGGCATCGTGTATCGAGCACGTCACGTGCTCATCGATCGCGTCGTAGCGGTCAAGCTCATCCGGCCCGACCTGCGCGGCGAAACCCACTTGCGAGCGTGGATGCTGCGGGAGGCGCGCGCCGCGAACCGCGTCGACCACGCGCACATCATCGATATCCACGATATCGGCGAGACGGACGACAGCGAGTTGTATCTGGTGATGGAGTACCTGATCGGTACGCCACTCTCGACTGAGCTCGCCCGCGGTCCGATCCCACTCAGTCGCGCGGTCGATATCTTGGAGCAGATGGGCGCAGCGCTCTCACGCGCGCACGACCTCGGGGTCGTACACCGCGATCTGAAGAGCGACAACATCCTGCTGACCGCGCGCGGCGGACGCAAAGATTTCGTCAAGATCCTCGATTTCGGCCTGGCTGCGCTCGCGCACGATCCGAGACTCGCTCCCAAGGGAGCCGTCTTCGGTACCCCCGAGTACATGTCGCCGGAGCAGGCACGCGGCGAGCAGGCCGGACCGCAGTCGGACCTCTACGCGCTCGGCGTCTTGTTCTTCGAGATGCTCACGGGCCAATTGCCGTTCCGAGCCAGCGATCGCGAAACCCTGCTGGAAATGCAGCGAACGGCCCCCGCGCCCCGCCCCACTGGCGTGAAGAAGGATTGCCATCCGACAGCGGAGCGCATCGTGCTGCGTCTGCTCGAGAAGGACGCGCGCAAGCGCTACCGGGACGGCCACCATTTGCTCGAAGAGCTGAAGGCACTTCAGCGGTCCCTGCCCAGTACGTCCTGGGACAAAGAGGGCAGCACACCGGCCGCCGGAGAGGCTCCACCCGCAGCCCCGCCCCCGCCCCCACCCCCGAAGAATCTGGCTGTGGGCGAGTGGGCGACGCGAGCCGGCCTGTTCGCGCGGATGGTGTCGCGCGCGTATCCCTCGAACAACGCGCCCACTGAGGTCGCGCAGGCGGTCACGGCCATCTGGGAAGTGGCCGCCAAGGCGAACGGCCTGGAAGGCGAAGTGGCGAGCCACACGCGCAAGCTCGAGGCGCTCGAGCGACGCGGTCGAGCGCTCCGGGCCGAAATCGGGCGCAAGGTGGAGGAGCTCGCACACGAAGAGTCTCGCTCCCTGCGAGAAGCCGCCGCCTACGGGGAAGAAGAGGAGTCAGCGCGGCGCGAGCTTGCGCGCGCACAACAGGTCGCTGAGGAGAAGGTCGGTGTGGCCGACCGCGCCGACCGCGCCGGTCAGGGCACGCGCACCATCTTCGAACAAGCCGGCGCTGCCGCGGCAATGGTGGACGCTCAGCGCCAGTGGCTAAAGACCCGAGAAACCCGGCGAATGGCTCGCGAAGCCGGCGCCGGCGATCTCCGTCGCCAGATCGAGGAACTGCGTGGCCAACTGGCGCGCTATGCGGAGGCCCTAGAGGAGGACCTCGCCTCGGGGCGTGAAAAGGTCGCGGCCCGGGCTCGCGAAGGTCTCAAGTACGAGAAGGTTTTCTTGGACGCCTCGGCGCTGCTGCTATTGCACCTCAAGGGTCGCCCGGAGTGCCGGGACCTCATGAACGAGATCATTGCGCCTCCCGCGCCTGAAGGTGAAGGCACGCCCAACACCACCAATCCCGGTCGCCTCGAAGGCACGTGAGCGGTCGGCGCCAGATTCGCCGTCCGACGGCGCATGACCGCGGGTGCTAACGGCGACGAGGCTGCGCTCGAAGTTCGCGTGCCACGCGCGACTTCGCTGGCCCACGGCGAAAGTCTGCGCTTCACCTTCCAGCGCGGCGTGCACGAGGAAGAGGGCTTCGTCTTGTGCCTACGCGGCAGGCTGTTTGCGTTCAGCAATTCTTGCCCCCATTGGAACGTCGACCTGGACTTTGGCAGCGGGCGTTTCTACGAGGCGGAGTTGGACAGGCTGGTGTGCCGCAGTCACGGGGCGCTTTTTCACCCAGAAACAGGCTTCTGCGAATGGGGGCCGTGCACCGGGCGCTCTCTCGAACGCTTCGACGTCACGGTCGATGGCGACGACGCCGTGGTCGCCATCGCCAAGGCGCGTTGACGCGTAAGCTAGCGACGCTCTACTTCGGGAGTCTCGCAGCTAGGAACGACTTCAGCTTCACCAGGCTGCGCGCATCCCTAGCGAACGTCGGCGCGGCGTAACCTGTTGCCCACTGCTTGACCTCATGCACGAACTCCGCGCGTACTGCGGCGTCTTCGAGGATCTGCGCCACGCTGCGACCTCGCGCACTACCTTCGGTCAGGTTCCGTACGTACTTCTCAAGCCGCGGGAAGTCGGCAGCCAGGAACTCGCGCACGAGTTCCGACTCCGAAGCCAGCCTCCGCAAGATGCTCAACTCGTCGCGCTGGGTCAACGACTCATCGTCGGCGAGCGCCTGCGCGGCCGCCACACGGAGCACGAAAGCGTCATCGATGAACCCCAAATCCTCCAAGCCGTCAGGGATCAGGTCCAAGGACTTGAAGAGGTAGCTGAGCGCGCTGGCGGCGCCGCGCTGCGCAATAGCGGACGCATCGGCGCCGTCCAGCAAGGCCGCCAACTGCTGAGCATCCTCGGCGAGAGACCTGAGCCAGCCAGGAAATGCGTCCAAGCAACGAGAATCGAGCGTCGTCATTTCAGCCTTTTCAGCCAGCAAACGTGAGGGATCTGTCACTTACCGGAGCCGCACAGCACACGCAAGGCGTTTTCGGCGAACAGCTTGCGGACGGTCCCTCCCGCAAGTCCTGCCGCGAGCAGCGCACGCGACAGATCGGGAAAGCGGCCGGCATCGTCCAAGCCGGCCGCCGGGCGAATGCCACCTTCGAAGTCCGAGCCGAGCGCCACGTGCTCCTCGCCCGCAACGTTCACCAGGTACAGGGCCTGACGAACCACGTCCGCGAGCGTCGCCGGGCGACCGCGTACCACGAAGGGCGAGTGAAAATTCAGACCGATGACACCCCCAGTCCGAGCGATTCCCCGAAGTTGGAGGTCGGTCAAGTTCCGGGGATGATCGGCCAACGCGCGCGCATTGGAGTGAGTCGCCACGACCACGCCGCCGGTTTCACTCGCCAGGGCAAGCACGTCCGAAATGGTGCGGTCCGATGCGTGCGACACGTCCACAGCGACGCCCAGCGCGTGGGCACGACGCACCAGCGATTTGCCCTCCAGCGTGAGTCCGAAGGCGGAGGGCGGGCGGTCTCCCGATGAGCTGGCAAGCTTGTTCCGCTCCGTGTGCACTAGCCCCACAATCCGCACGCCACGCGCCACCCAACCAATCAGCGCGCTCGGGTCGTCCGCGAGCGGACCGGCCCCCTCGAAGGCCAGCCAAGTCCGGATCTCGAGGCCCGCCCCGCACCCCGGTAGCTCGAGGCCGGGCCCGGCCAATAGCTCGCGGAGCACGCGTTGGTAGGACTGCTCCAAATCCAGCAGGCGCGGCCCTCCGGGGGCGACGTCTCGCGGCACGAAGAGCGGCAGCACCACGCCAGAAACCCCGCCACGCCTAAGGACCGGCAAGCTCGCCTGGCCCGTACCCTCGCGCAGCGGTTTGGCGTGGAAGCCCAACTGATAGGGCAGATCCACGTGCAAATCGACCACCGGAAAGGCAGGCGGGTCCCCACTAGCGACCTGGGGGATGAACCCGGCCAGGGCCAGAAGCGCGACGGGACGGAGCCTAAGCCTGACCAACAGAGGCGACCTTAGCAGCCCAGGAGCTGACGCGGGCGTCGGATGGCGGTGGATGTAGGCAAGAAATTCGCCCCCTCACTCAAGCACCCAGGAGTCGGGCCGTTCTCGTCCATCGCACACCGGGGAAATATCAAATGGCGATCCCAAGCGCAGCACCTCCCGCTTCAGCGCGCCGACCCGCGCCGGTGCGAGCCATTCGGCGCATTCTGTTCGTCGACGACGACGAGCTCATCCTTCGAAGCATGGAGCGCGTGCTGCGTCGTCACGCCGTCGAGAACGGCTGGGAACTGTGCTTCGCGACCGGTGGCGAAGCCGCGCTGGCTGAGTTGGCGCGGGCGCCCGTCGAGGTGCTTCTCGCAGACTCCAACATGGCCCAAATGAGCGGTGCCGTCCTGCTACGGCGCGTCCAGGAGCGCGACCCCTCGGTCGTTCGCATTTTGATGTCGGGGCACACGGGGCTCGACGTGCTGCGCAGCGCCCTGCCCTACGCTCAGCAGTTCCTCCCCAAACCCTGCGACAGCGACCTGCTCCGAACGACGATCGAGAACGCTTGCGGCATTCGCAACCTGCTCGGACGCCCCGAAATGCGCCATCTGGTCGGCACCAGCAACGACCTGCCCTCGGCCCCTCGCACGTTTATCGAACTCTCGAACGCGCTGGCCAATCCAAGCGCCAGCGCGCGGGCCGTAGCTGAAGTCATCGAACGTGACATAGCCACCTCCGCGCGCGTTCTGCAGCTCGTCAGCTCGGCGTTCTACGGCCTGCCGCGAGCCGTCAGCTCAGTGGGCGGCGCGGTTGCCTATCTGGGTATCGAGGTCATCAAGGCCCTGGTGCTCTCGGTAGAGGTTTCGCGCATGTTCCCGCTCACCCAGAGCGTCTCGGGGTTTTCCGTCGACGCCCTGCAGCAGCAAAGCATGCAAATCGCGCATTTCGCCAAAAAACTTCTCGGGCACGAACCAGGCGGCGATGTACTGATGGTCGCCGGCCTGCTACAGAACGTTGGCCAACTTGTACTTGCGTCTCGCGCGGCTCCACGTTTCGAGCTTGCGCTGAACACAAGCCGCGCTTCCAAACGACCGCTCGGGGAGGTCGAACAGCATCTGTTCGGAGCCACGCACGCGGAGGTCGGCGCCTACTTGCTCGGGCTCTGGGGTCTACCGCAGCGAGTCGTCAGTACCGTGGCCAATCACCTCGAACCCCAGCGCACGGGCGGCCGGATCTTCGACGCCGCCGCCGCGCTCTACGTGGCCAATCACCTCGTCCTAGACCCCGACGTTCCCGCGCTGGAAGAAGCCCCAGCGCAAGTGATCGCCTTGGATCTATCCTACCTGCGCCTGCTCGGCGTAGCCCATCAGCTCGACGAGTGGCGGGGGCTGGCGAGACGCCTGAACATCAGCAGTTCACGGGCTCCGAAGCTTGCTCAAGCTTGACGAAGCCGACTATCGTTCAGCATCGAAGCGAGCAGCACGCCACTCCGAGCGTGGGGTGTTCGCCTAGCTCGGAGGCTCGGTGGGGACGAAATCCTCGCAGGTGAACGCCGCGCCGACTTTGTGATCGCCGGTCTTGATGGCGTCGCAAGCGTCGCCTTGAAACTCGATGGTCGTTGGGGACGAGAGGCGCCAGCCATTCGGGTCGTTCAGCTGCAGCGCCTTGCCATCAAGTGTAACGCGGCCGTTGGCCTCTGCGCCGGCCTTGACGCTACCGTTTAGCGCGAACACACAAGAACGGACACCGTTGATAATCGTGTCGAACGCTTCCGCGAGGTCGTTCTGGCTATTGGCGCGATAAAACCGCTGCTGATTGTCGCCGCGGTCGAAGCCCTGACCTACGTTTGCCATTTCCGTCAAGTGTTGGTCCGACACGTCGTTGCCAACGCTGATGACGAACGTAAAAACGCCCGCCGCGAACGCAGCCTGCGCCGCCTCGATCGACACCTCCTCGGCCGCCGGCGTCTCCGGATCGGGATTATCGCACGTGTCCGGCTGGCCGTCGGTGGCAAGCACGATGATCTTCTGCCCCGGCTCGTCGATGCCCTGCAAGATGGTGGAGGCCACGTCAATGCTCTCACCGGTGGGCGTATCTTCAATAATGGAGCTGGTCGGCGCTGGGTAGGCGTCGTCTATCGCCATGAAGTTGTTGAGCGCGGGTGCCACGTCGGTGATGGTGGGGCAGGGAGCGGCGCCATTTCGGCTGCTGTAAAGCGCCAAGCCGAAGCGAACCTCTGCCTGCAGTCGGTTGACGATACCGGTCTGCTGATTCATCAGGGCACCCCGCAATACCCGCCAACGGTCAGAGTTGCCGAAAGGTTGGTCCATGCTGCCGGACTGGTCGACGAGCAAAAGCACCGTGGGGATCTGCTTGTCGAGCGTGATGTCGAAGTCCGCACAAATGCTGCCAGAACCTCCGACGCCCGAGCTACCGCCCAGGCCGAGCGTGATGGCATCGCCGCAGTGACCGCTGCCGTCGCAGGTCTTCCCTGACCCACAACGCGCGTCGCCCCGCACGCACTGGGCGGTGCACGTGTTCTCGACACCACAGTGCGTTCCGGAGCCGCACGGCTTGCCCGCGTCGCAGGGCTGCCCGCACTCAAGCTCGGATTCGCAGGGATTCACCAGGCTTCCGTCGCCGCCGCCGCAGCTGGGCACGCCGCAAACAGCCAACAAGCCCAGAAGCCCGACGCTCCAACGCGTGCCTTGCCAAATCCTGCGTGCTTCGTAGCGAACCATGACCGCACCTCGTAGGGGATATTGCCGGGCAAACGAGCAACGCTGCTCCCGTTCGCCTCACGTGCCAGAAGACTAGCTGATAATCGACCCACGCGAGCGCCCCAGGCCCGTCGCCAGCGCCGCCCACACTGGCACCTTTCCGGTATCGTTGGGATTTTCCAGGGGTCCGGGGCTACGCGACCTTCCATTTGATGTTGCAACCGATGCTGGGCGTCTGCTCGATGGAAGGGACACCGCCAGAAAGTAGCGCCTGCACCGCTAGGCGCGCGTCCTTGCCCGTGGCGACGACCTCCGTCTTCGGACGACTGTCATCAAACTGGCCGCGATAGGCCAGCGCACCCGCTGCGTCATACACGTAAAGGTCCGGCGTGCAGGCAGCCTCGAAGGCCAGCGCGACAATCTGGGTTTCGTCGAACAGGTACGGGAAGACGTAGCCAGCTCGCTCCGCCTCAAGCGCCATGGCCTGGGGGCCATCCTGGGGATAGGCCAGCGCGTCGTTCGAGCTAATGGCGACCATCGCGACCCCGTTGTCGCGGCAAAAGCGACCAAAGTCGGCCAGCGCTTGGCGAATGTGCAGCACGTAGGGGCAGTGATTGCAGATGAAGATCACGACCGCTGGCTTGCCCGCCAGATCCGTGGAGCTAACAGTCCGACCCGACACGGTGTCAGGCAGGCTGAAGCTCGGCAGCGGGCTGCCAAGCGCTCGCATCTTCGAAGGCGTCCGTGACATGGAGTCGGCATACTCCAGCTGGAAAATCCTGGCAATCTCGACACTCGCATCGAGTGGGCGAGCCGCTAGAAGCCGAGCTTCTGAGGTAGGGCCAGCGCGGCCTCCCGCTCGCCTTCCTGGTAGACGACCGCGTACACGGCGGCGCTGCCGAGCACCCGCTTGATGTAGCGGCGCGTCTCCAGATAAGGGATGAGTTCGACCCACAGGTCGAAGCTGCTGCCTGGGCGCGCCTTCTGCCAACGGCGCGCGGCGCCTGGGCCAGCGTTGTAGGCGGCTATCGCCAGGAGCGGGTCATCCGGGAACTTTTCCCGATACTTGGCGAGCACGCGGGACCCGAGCGCGATGTTCACGCTCGGTCGCAACAGTGAAGCGCGATCGTGCGGCAGGCCGAGGGGCTTGGCCATCTGCTTGGCGGTCGGGGCTATCAACTGCATCAGGCCGTAGGCGTCGGCCGGGCTCTCGGCGCCGGGATCGAAGCCGGATTCCTCACGCATCACGGCGTAGATGAGCGAAGGGTCGAGCGCGTTCTTCCTGGCCTGAACGCCGACCAACTCAGCGTAAGGACGGGGGTATGCGAGCTTCCAAACCGGGAGCCACTCGGCCGCTGGCCAACGCGGCGGAACCATCCCGAACACTAGGCGAGCAGCGTCACTCGAGAGCTTTACGGCGCCGGTGCGCGCGTACAACACGGCCGCGTTGAACAACAGTTCGGGAGCGGCGGACTCGGCGGAAAGCAAGGCCAGTTCACCCTGTACAGCCGGCAACTCGCCAACCGTCGAAAGCTCGAGTGCTCGCCTGAAGCCCGGCGCAAGCGGCTGCTGCGGTGATCGCGTCAGGGAGGGAGGCTCGCGCTCGGCGGCCGCGGCAGCTTGCTCAATGGCCCGCATGGCGCGCGCCGGCTCTGCATCGCTCAGGGCAGAGAAGGCGGCCCGCACGTAATAGCCCAACGGTAGGTCGCCGATCAGTCGCTCATAAGCTTGCAAGCCGCGCTCGCGCTCACCCGTTTCAATCAGAACCCGCGCCAAGAAGTAGCGCTCGCGCCCGGCGAAATCTCCGCCCCGGCTTGCCTCATTAGCCGGCAACCGCGCGAGCGCCCGCGCGAGCGGCCGCTCCGCGCTCTGAAAATCCTGACGCTCCATGCGCCGGAGGGCCAGCCGGAAACAGCCCTCCGCGACCATGTCACCCTCAGGGTAGTCGTCCGGCATCGTTGCCAGCGCCTCCGTGAAGCGCGCCTCATCCCCAAGCTCGAGCGAACTGAGCGCGGAGTAAAGCCGAGCATCGTCAGCCAGGGTCTGAGTGGCGAACACGCGCTCTAGCTCGGCGAAGTGCTTGATGGCCAGAGCGTGCTGCTGTTCCTGCTGGGCTGCCCGTCCAGCCGCGTACAGCGCCCGCACACGCACGTCGCCAGCGCAGCTCGAGTGCGCGAGGGCCGAATAGAGCTGCTCGGCGACAGCGCCGCGTTTGCGAGCCACCGCTACCTTGGCCCGCAGGAACTCTATTTCGCAAGCTTCTGCTTCGCCTGCGGAAGCCAGGAGCACGGGGAACTCCTGCAGCAGCGCTTGCGCGGGTTCGAAGCGACGCGCGTCCACGAGCACGCGGAGGCGCTCGAGCCGCTCGGCCGCGCTGGGTGCAGCGAACTTGGCGTGTTCGCCCTCCGGGAACAGCGCGAGCAACCGTTCCTGTTCAAGCTTAGCTTGCTCCGCTATTCGGGATCCATCCTCCGACAGCGCAGCAAGCGAGCGAGCGAGCCGAAGGGCTTCCTCGAGCTCAGCGCGCTGCAGGTCAACTCGGCGCGGACCGTCACCCACTAGTGCCGCCAGCAGCTCGGCTGTTGCCACCGCCCTGTCCCGCGTTCCCTGCGCCTGCTTGAGCAGGACGCGATACTCGCGAAGCGCGATCTCGCGCGCGCCGGACTTCAGCGCTGCCTCCGCGAGCAAACGCCGACGCCCCGAAGCCTCCGGCAGATCCTCGCCCGTCCGGCCCACGTGCAGCAGTGCCCGCGCCGCCGCCCCCAGCCGCAGCTCCATGCGCCCAGCCCCAAGCTCCGCGTAGGGAGCCAGCGCGGAGCCCAGTGCTGAGACGGCGACATACAGGTCCCGAGCCTGCGCGGCTCGCCCGGCCTGCTCGAGCAACCGAGCGAGCAGGAACTGATGGCGCGGCAGTTCGCCAACCGGCGGCGGAGAATGACGCAGGGAGTCCTGGAGCAGGTCCGCCGCCGCCCCATGAGCGCCCGCCTCCAGTCGGAGCCGTACCGCTTCGTAGCGCGCGTCAGCAAGTAGCGGACGAAAGCCCTCAAGCGAGAAGGGCGAGGCCGGCTCCGCCGAGTTCGCGAGCGTGCTCGGTGGGGCAACCGCAAGCAGCTTGGTCGGCGGCCGGCTCGGATGCTGGACGCTAGGCGCTGCTGACGCGCAGGAATAGACGATGGCTCCGCCAACGCCGAGCGTGGTGACCAGCGCCAGCGTGTGTAGTGGCCGCCTCAATGCCTGCGAGCGCTCCATTGCTCCAGCGCGGCCTCTTCCTCCGAACGTAACGCCTGCTCCGCCTCACGCTCGTGAAATCCCGCTTCGTGCTGCCTGACCAACTTGGCGTCAGCCTCACCGCGCGCAACCTGCGCGCGCAGCTCAGCTTCTCGGCTCCGCTCATGGGCAAGCGCACTCCGAGCCTGCACAAGCTCCAGGTCGAGTTGCCGTCGCTGTATGCCCGCCGCAACGGCAAACTCGGCGGAGCGCAACAGGTCGGCGCCCGAAAGCTCGCCACGCAGAAGGCGTCCGCGCTCCAGAGCCTCCGCCTCGACAAGGGCACTCGCATGGGCGCGGCAGGCTCGCTCGCAAAGGCGTAGGTTCGCCTCCCCAGCCTGGCAGCGCCCCATCTGGGAGGCCAGGTCCCGCGTGAGCGCCTGCGCTCTCTCGTCGCGCAGCTTTCGCAGCGACTCGAGTGGATATTGCCGCCGCGTCATGCGGGCCCGACGATACCACGAGCTTTCAGTCTTCGAACCGTCCGATCCCGTCCTCGCACGCTTGGGAGCTAGCTCGTGCGCGCGTGCCACTCCTGCAGGCTGCGCACTTGGGCACCGCCATTCTTTAGGAGCGTGGAAGCTTCCAGCGCGTCCACCAGCGCGAGACCGGCCGAAATCGTCGTAAAATAGGGGGTACCTTGGAGCAGGGCATTGCGACGAATCGAGTAGCTGTCCGCAATGGCCTTGGTACCTTGAGTCGTATTGATAACAAGCTGGATCTCGCCGGCCGAAATTTGATCCACGACGTGCGGGGAGCCTTCGAGCACCTTGTTGACGCGCTCACAGGGAATACGCGCCCGCGCCAGCGCCTGCGCGGTGCCGCCGGTCGCCACGATGGCAAAACCCACGTTCCGCAAGCGTCGCGCAAGCTGGCACGCTTGAGCCTTGTCCTCGTCCTTGACGCTGATGAAGGCGCGGCCTGTTTCCGGCAACTTGAAGCCTGAGGCGGACAGCGATTTCCCGAAGGCGAGCGCCATATTCATGGCGATGCCCATCACCTCGCCGGTCGAGCGCATCTCGGGACCCAAGATGGTATCCACGCCCGGGAACTTGGCGAATGGGAACACCGATTCTTTAACAGCAACGTGCATCGGAACTGAACCGTCATCGATGCCGAGTTCGTCGAGCGTGCGCCCGACCATCACCTTGGCAGCGATCTTGGCCAGCGGTCGGCCGGTGGCCTTCGCCACGAACGGCACCGTGCGGGAGGCTCGCGGATTGACCTCGAGCACGTAGACCTCGCGGTCCTTGACCGCGAACTGCACGTTCATCAGGCCAACAACACCTAGTTCGAGCGCCAAGGCCTTGGTGTGTTGCTCAATCAACGCGACAACCTCGGTATCGAGCGAGTGCGGCGGCAGCACGCTCGTGGAATCTCCGGAGTGCACACCGGCTTCCTCGATGTGCTGCATCACGCCGCCGATGACGGCGCGCTTGCCATCGGACACGCAG
>JANNWK010000292.1:0-3635 GCA_031408355.1 Myxococcales bacterium | reverse complement strand
CGCTCGCCTCGCTCGGCCTCCGCGGGCATCGCATAGTCCCAGCCCCAGGCGAAGCAGTGGACTGATCTGCCCCAGGACTTCGTCGGTCAGGATCCCCACCGTGTGCTCACCGTCACCCAAGTTGATGGTCGCAGGAACGCTCGCGCCCGTATACACGTTGTCAACGTAAACCTTGCCGGGCACGTCGCTCGTCACTCGCAGCTGGTTGACGGGCTCGCCTTCGAACGTTTCCAGCATCACGTCGTCAATTCCCCAATGCACGTCATCCAGGTTTTGGCCGAATACCTCCAACATCAACTCTGAGGAGCTGTGCGCGTAGCTGTAACTCAGGTGGTACGTGCTATCGCCAGCCGCGTAGCCGAGCGAGCCTTGCGCGACGCTCCCTTCACGGGGTCCGTGCTCTCCGAAGCCAAATTGACTCGGGTAGCTCTGCTGGGCGTCATCCTGGTTTGAAAAGGAAGTGTGCAGCAGCGAAATTGCCGACGCTTGCTCAAGGTCGATGCTCCGAAGGCCAAACAGATGGGCGGCCTCCTCCAGCGAGCTGCCTCGCCACGGACCCAACACGTGCAAGTCGAAGCTGACGCGGACGGACCCGTGTCGCGGCAAGTCACGCAGACGGAGCTGCACGCGCTCGTCGCCCGAAAATGTCCCCAGAAACTCGGCACCGCTCGGTGAAACCTCGGTCTTGGCCGCGGACCATTCCCTCCCAGGCTCCCCGCTGAAGTCTTCCGAGTACACTCGCCTTGCGCCGCTGGAATCGCTGCAATCGATCCCATTGCGCGGGGCTCTGTCGCCACCCCCATCGCCGCCACACGCCATGACCACCAGCGCCCCCGCGACGACCAGCGCCGCACCGCAACCCGCTGACCTATCCGTGTAAACCATGTGAGCGGCCAGCATGCTGGCCTGTAGATGTGACAAACACAAGCCGCGCTCGACGTGAATCCTCAGAGTCCGCGCAGGGCGTCCAAACACCCGCTGATCTTCGCGCAGTCCTGCTGCAAGCAAGCATCGAATTCTGTCTGCGCGCTTGGAACCAGGAAAAAGCGCAGGACGCACTCGTCATCAGAGAAGCCGGCGCCGCCACTGCATGCATCGTGTCGCGACCGGCAGCTCAGGAAATGCGGGTCCTCCGTCGGCGTCGTCGTGACCACCGTCACCGCCTCGTCGGTGCAAATATCGTCGGAAACGTTACACGCCAACGCTTCGACGCAGCCGCTCAACGCCGTCAGCACGTCCTGCCGGAACACGCCCGCGCTACCGAGCTTGGCGACGCAACGTTCCACGCATTCGGCGTGCGGAGAACTCGACACGCTCGGATCTGCGCAGCGATCACTCCGGTCGCAATGCGACTCACAGACCGCGTCCACGTCGGCGGTGGTCGCGGAGCCGGTGTCGCCAGCCGTCGTCTTGCTGGGACCGCAGGCGGCAGAGAGCAGCACACAGGCCCCCGCGAGCCGGGCTAGCTGTCGGTGGAGGGGCGGAAGGCGGAACATAGGCACAGCTTAGGCGAACCCGCTCCCTGGTCACTCAGATTTCGACCAGCCAGCGTCCACGACCTGGGTCTTCGCTGATCTGCGTGGCTTGACCACACGTACGTGAAGACGTACGCTTTGGGCCGAGGTTGAAAGCCATGAACACGCTCACTGCCAGCGCCGCTCGTGCCGCGCTTTACCAGCTCCTCGATCAAACCGCCGAAACTCACGAGCCCGTGCAAATCATCGGCAAACGTCACAACGCCGTGCTCATCTCGGACGAGGATTGGCGCGCCATTCAGGAAACCCTCTACCTCGTTTCCATTCCCAAGATGCGCGAGTCTATCCGGAAGGGGCTCAAGACCCCAACCGCCAAGCTGTCCAAGAAGCTCAAGTGGTAAAGCGTGGCGTGGCAACTCTACTTCACCCGGCAGGCTGAGAAGGACGCGCCGAAACTCGCGGCGGTCGGCCTCAAGTCTAAAGCCGAGGCACTTCTGAAAATTCTCGAAACCAATCCGTTCCAGAACCCGCCTCCATACGAAAAGTTGGTAGGAGACCTCAGCGACGCCTATTCGCGGCGCATCAACATCCAGCATCGGCTGGTCTATCAAGTCCTGCCCAAGGAGAAGTCCGTGAAAGTGTTGCGGCTTTGGACACACTACGAGTAGTCGTGACCACCGTTGGTGCTAGGATGTCCCATGGTTAGGGCCATGGTGGTTGAGCGGAATTCGAGTTGTTGGCGCGCTCCGGCGACGGGTTTGCTGGTCGCCCTGGTCTTGAGCGCTTGGGGTCGCCCCGCGGCCGCTTGTGGCGCCTGCGTTTGCGACGACCAGCCGCGCGCGATCATCAACTTGATTCGTGACGTCCCGCTCAATCTCGAGGTCCCGCTCCGCGCGTTTGACGCGGCGCAAGCCCCGCCACGGCTCGAACGGGTAGCGGACGGCATGGTGGTGCCCGCCACCGTGACAAGAGACCCAAGTGGCGCGGTCGCCTGGTGGCTGAAGGTCGACCAAGATCTTGAGCCGAACACCGAGTACCGCCTCGATGCTGTCGGGCAGTTCACGACCGGAACCACGCGCGACGAACAGGCTCCGACGTTCGACGAGGTGGGCGCCAGCGCCGGTGGCAATGGCGGGCTGTGCGATTTGGAGGCCGGCGGGCAGCTGACGCTGAGCGGCGCAAACGACGGCAACGCAGGGTTTGCCGTATGGGTCGAGCTTGAGGTCGAGGTGAACCGCGGCGCGCAGCGCGTGTATACGGATTACCAGTTTGGCAGCATCCGGCTCGGTCATTCCGCCATGGGCTGCTTCGGACCGACGGAGCTTGCCGGCATCTCGGCCGATCAGGACTACCCGGGCCGCGTTCGTCTGCACGATGCCGCCGGCAACGTCAGTGATTGGAAGACGTTCGTGTTCACGCCCACGGCCGAGGCGCCGGGAGGCTGCGGAACACCTAGCGGTATCGCGGGTGCGGCGGGCATGGGGAGTGGCGGCAACGTGGCGAACGGTGCTGCTGCGGGCAGTGCCGACGCCGATCCCGATCGGATGTCGAAAGGTTGCGGCTGCGCGCTGGGGGCGGAGCGCCAGTTGGGGCACGGAGCTAGTGCCCTCGGACTGGCATCGTTGCTGTTGTTTGGCCGGCGCCCGCGCCGCCCCCGCGCGCCGCTAGGCCCTACGGTTTGACGAGCGTGTCGGCGATGCGTTGACCCAAGGCTCCGAACAGCGGGCGATAGCCGTAGTCAGGGCGGGAGTCGTCTTGCGTGTTGCTCGCGCACACCGAGCCCAGCACGGTGCGGCGCCCGAGTTGCTGCGCTACCTCCAGCTCGCGCAGGGCTGGGTAGGCCTTGCCGTAGTACTGGGTGATAGCAGCCGCGCCACCGCCGGGTGGTTGGCACACCGGGCTGTTGTTGGCCAGGTCCGTCGCTGAGCAGTCACAGCCCTTGCCGGAGTTGTATGCGGCCTCGTCGCAAGCCACCGGCTCCGGGAGCAGGAAGGTGCAGGCATATTGCAGGTCGCGGCGGTCCAGGTTCGCTTGCTCGTGGCCGTTGATGGCGTTGGCCTGCGGATCGGCAGAAGAGCTTGCTACGATTTTTGATTTGGTGATGGGATTCTGTCCGCTGCGCTCATCGATCGACTCGCGCATGAAGGGGTCGGTCGGCGG
>JANNWK010000291.1:0-12955 GCA_031408355.1 Myxococcales bacterium | reverse complement strand
GTGCGCTGCTTGGGGTTTGGCAGCCGCGCGTTCGTGAGTTTCACGCTGCGAAATCTCGACACGCTGGCGGAGGTCGCGGTGCCCGCGCCGGTTCGGCCTCAACTGCTGTTCTGCAGCGACGAAGGCCCGTGCGAGCTCGTTCCCGTCACCGTGTTGACCGCGGGGCTCACCGAACCTGGCACGGAGCGCGACGGCGTCCCCGTCGAGGTGACGGTGGACGTTCGCAACGCGGCGGGCGCGCAGGCCGAGGCGGTTCAACAGGGAGTGTTGAGCACGGCCGACCTGTGAGGGAGCTCACCGCGCTTGCAGCGGTCGCTCCGTGCCGCCGCGCGTTTCGCGCTGCCACACGATCAGCAGCTTCGTGGAGTTTTGAGGGTTGGGTCGCCAGCTGTGCAAAGACCAGCCGCTGCCTTCCGGCGGGGAGAGCAGCCGGTGCCCTGTGGCGTCGCCGTCCCAACGGTCCTGTTCGGTCTGCGCGTACTCAAGCATGCCGGCACCCCAGCCTGCTGCGCGCGGTCGTGTCAAGCCTGTCGGCCGCCAACTGCCCGATTCGAGGCGTGCCCCGGACGACTTGCGCCCCTGCGCGAAAAGCGCGAAGTACGCTGGTGACGGCTGGCGTTGACCGCTAGCGGGCTCTTTCCGAACCACTTGATGACTTTCGCCTCACTCGGCCTGTCCGATCCGCTGGCGCGCGCGGTGGCCGACCTTGGCTACAAGGCGCCCACTCCGGTGCAGCTGGCCGCGATCCCGGCCATCCTGAGCGGGGTGGACGTTTGGGCTTCGGCCCAGACGGGCTCGGGCAAGACAGCGGCCTTCATTCTGCCGATCGTTCAGCGCCTCGAGGCGTCCCCCCTCAAGTCGCACCGACAGATCCGGGCGCTGGTGCTGGTGCCCACGCGCGAGCTCGCGGTCCAGATCGGGCAGGCGATTGGGCGCTATCAAGGCTATCTGCTGCGGCCGCTCAAGGCCTGCGTGGCCGTTGGGGGAGGGTCGATCAATCCGCAGCTGCTCGAGCTGCGAGGTGGCGCCGATATCCTGGTGGCCACTCCCGGACGCCTTCTCGACTTGGTGGAACACAACGCTGTAAAGCTGGCGTCGCTGGAGACGCTGGTCCTGGACGAGGCCGACCGCTTGTTGTCTTTGGGGTTTGCCAAAGAGTTGGGAGAGGTGCTGGCGCTCTTGCCGGCTCGCTGCCAGAAGCTGCTTTTTTCCGCCACGTTTCCAGCTCAGGTGCGTCACCTCGCCGACGGGCTACTGCACGAGCCTACGGCTATCAACGTTGACGCGGGGGCGGTTCCCGTCGCCGCTTTCATCCAGCAACGGGCGATTGAGGTCGACGCGGGTCGGCGTACCTCGCTGCTTCGCCAGCTTATCGCGCAGCACGCTTGGTCCAGCGTGCTCGTGTTCGTCGCCAGCCAGTACGGAGCCGAACACGTTGCGGCCAAGCTCGCGGGTGCCGGCCTCTCGGTGACTTCGCTCCACGGCGATCTCAGTCAAGGAGCGCGGAGCCAGGCCTTGGAAGACTTCAAAGCCGGCCGGGTCCAGATCTTGGTTGCCACCGACGTGGCGGCACGCGGCCTCGACATCGTGGGCTTGGCTGCCGTGGTCAACTACGATTTGCCGCGCTCGGCCGCAGACTATCTGCATCGAATTGGTCGAACGGGCCGGGCGGGCGAGGCGGGCGTCGCGCTGAGCTTCATCAGCGCTGACAGTGACGGCCACTTCAGCTTGATCGAAAGGCGGCATCAGCTCGCCTTGCCGCGTGAGCAGATCCCGGGCTTCGAGCGCGCTGTCCCCGCGGAACCCGCGCGTGACGCTCACGGCGGCGTGAAGGGCAAACGCAAAAGCAAGAAGGACAAGCTGCGCGAGGCGGCGGCCCAGGCCGCTCGGGTTCGTGACAAGAAGGGCCCGCCTTAGCGGGGCGAGTCAATCCGTAGCAAAGCAGTAAATTCGGCCTTCGCCGCCGGTGCTGACGAGGTTTGGCATGCTGCAGCCGCTGCTGTCGTGGGCCGAGTTCCACGACGGCGAGTACATGGTCGTTCCGGGAGTGTCGCTGTGCCCGAGCCGCGCCATGTCCTGGCTCGCGTTGGAGGTCCAGTCGCTGCACGTCTTGCCGGCCATCAGGGTGCCGTCGGGGTTCGAACCCGTCAGGATGTCGTGACGGTTGCCAGGGACGGCGGCGCCCTTCTCGTCCATGAAGAGCGAGTCCGCCGGCTTAGCCGCGATGTACGCGTTGCGACTCGGGATATCGTCCGCAACAATGGCAGGCAGCGCGTGGAGCGCCGAGAGGCTGGCCGCGAACACAGCTTCCTTCTGGTTGTACCAGGGGCCACTCCCGATGCGGTCCTTCGCGTTGACGCTGCCTGCCTCGACACTGACGTAGGCAACCCAGTTTTTTCGCACGGCGACAGCCAACGTTGCGAGCTTCTTGCAATGGGCATCGGCGCCGGCCAAGCCTCCCAGGTCCCCGGTCCCGCTTGGGGGCACGCTGGAGACGAAGAAGCTCATCGCGGTGCCGTGAGGGCTCCCGCCCGAGCCGCCCGAGCCGCCCGAGCCGCCTGAGCCGCCTGAGCCGCCTGAGCCGCCGTTGGTGATCGGGGCCCCACCTGCACCACCCCCGCCCGAAGCGACTGAACCCCCGGCGGCGTTCACCGTGCCGGCCGTCCCGGCGGAGCTCGACCCGCCGCCACCGCTAGAGTTGCCCGCGCCAGCGGTGCCCTGCGTGGACGGTGTGGAGTCTCCGCAGGACACAGAAGTAAGGCCCAGAGCGCCACAAGCGACGAACACGGATAGACGAGTCGACAAGGCGACCTCCTGAAGGAAGGGTGATACCGCGGGGAGTGCTCGGGAGTGCCATGGGGCCCGGCGGGAAGCAAACGAGCGGCCCGCTCGCCAATACTCAGTTTGACGAAGCCCTTCGGTGGCAAGTAAATTTCAAGCAGTGCTATCTTTGGCCCCCATGCGTGTGGCCCCAACCCTGCTCGCGGCGATACTCCTGGCCGGCGCGTCCTGTGGTTTCCCAGGGTACAGCATGCAGGCGGAGTTCTTGGCGCTCTGCGGCGACGGGCTGCGCAACGGCAGCGAGGTCGACACCGACTGTGGTGGGCCGGATTGTGACGGCTGCAGCGAGGGTCGTCCGTGCGTTGCGGATCGCGATTGCGGCAGCCGGCGCTGCCTCGGGTCAGCCTGTCAGGCTCCCAGCTGCAGCGATGGCGTCCTGAATGGTACCGAATCCGGCCGAGACTGCGGGGGAAATTGCTCGGCGCGCTGCCCAGCAGGGCAGGGCTGTGTCGGTGGCGCCGATTGTGAAAGCCAGGTCTGCGTCAGCGCGCTGTGCCAAGCCCCGTCCTGCATTGACGGCACCACAAACGGCGGCGAGACCGATCGCGACTGTGGCGGCGCTTGCGCGGGTTGTGCGATCGGGCAGGCCTGTGAGGTCGCTCAGGATTGCTTGGACCGGTTGTGCGATAGGGCCACCTGTGTGCCAGCCCATTGCGTCGATCGCGTCTTGAACGAAACCGAAACGGACCTCGATTGCGGGGGGCCTTGCGCCGTCTGCACGCCCGGCCAGAAGTGCAAGGGCGCCGACGACTGCGACAGTCGGGTTTGTAAGGCGCTGGTTTGTCAGACCCCCGCTTGCGACGACGCGACCAAAAACGGAAAAGAATCCGACCAAGATTGCGGCGGTGGCGAGCTTTGCCCGGCTTGCGGCGATGGGCGTTTGTGCGCTGGTGGCGGAGACTGCGCGAGCGGCGTCTGCCAGGGCGGTGAGTGTCGCGTGCCAAACTGCAGCGACACCGTGACCAATGGGGGCGAATCGGACGTGGACTGCGGGGCGGCCTGCGCCGGCCGACCGTGCACGCCGGGCAAGGCTTGCGGCGCTGGCGGAGACTGCGAAAGCGCCGTTTGCAGCGTCACCTGCCAATCGCCGAGCTGCAGCGACGGCGCCAAGAATCAAAGCGAAGCGGACCGCGACTGCGGCGGACCCTGCCCCAGGCCGTGCTCGGTAGGCCAGAGCTGCACGGCGAATCAGGACTGCGCCACGGGGGCCTGCACGGCAGGCGCGTGCGAGGCCACCCTGACGGTGCAGTATCAGCTGGACCTCGCCTCAGGGCCCGAGTGGATCCGCCCGTTTCTGAAGATCACCAACAGCGGGCCCAGTCAGGTGCCGCTCGAGGAGCTGGAGTTACGCTACTTCTACACGGACGAGGGGGACGGATCGCTGCCCGAGGCCCAGTGTTTCTTCTCGGAGTTCGCGAGCTGCGCCAATACCCTGCTTGCGTTTGTCCCGCTCAGCCCCGCGCGCGCGACCGCCGACTTCTATTACCAAATCAGGTTCAGCCCCGGCAGCGCGAAGCTAGGAGCAAAGGTTGGTAGCTCAGGTCGCATCGAGACGGGCTTTCACCAGGCTTCGTTCGCGCCCTACGAGCAAACCAACGACTATTCCTTCAACGCGGCGAGCCTGCAATACTCGCCGAACGAGCGGGTTTGCCTGTATCGGAACGGTGTACTGGTCTGGGGCGAGGAGCCCGAGTAGGGGGCTTAGTTACTTCCAATGATTGAAGTCGAGCGCAAGCGGAGCACCGATGGGCGGGGCGCCCTGCGTCGTCTTGCTTCGCGCTTGGCGCGCATCGACCCTGACCTGACCGACGTGGCGCTGCGCCGGAAGTCGCGGCTCCTCGCGATCTGTCTGCTCGGGATGACCGTGCTGTTTGCCCTGGTGGACACGACGCTTCTGTCGCTGGTGCCGGGCTACCGTCCCCCGTGGCCCGGCTACATCTTCTTGGTGGGCACGTACCTGCTGAACCGCCGGGGGGACTATCAACTGGCGTCTGCCTTGGTGGCGGCGATGTTCCCGATCGTGGTGTTCGGGCAGATCATTCTGGGGACTTCGGCGAACCCCGTCATGTCTCTTGGGTTTCTGAGCCTGAGCCCGCTGCTCGGCGCCATCTTGCTGAGCTCCACGGGCGTGGCCTTGCTGGCTTCTGTGAATGTGGCCGGTGTCGCGCTCGTGCGGGTCATGTTGCCGGAGCGGCTCAGTTTGGGCGAAAGCATTGGACCGCTGGCGGAGATGGCGATCTCGGGCGTACTGGCCGTGGCCTACATGCGCCACCGCGATCAGATTGAAGCGGACCGCCAGCGGCAGCTGAAGGAGAGTGAAGAGCGGCTTAGAATGGCCCTCGAGGCGGCGAAGATGGGCAGCTGGGAGTGGTCGATAAAGGACGATCGCACCTTGGTCACGCCCGGTCTGGAGAAGATCTTTGGGTTAACCGAGGGTGCGTTCGGTAACGGTTTTGCCGCGTACTTCTCGCGGGTTGAACCTGAGGATCAAGCGCACGTCCGGCTGCAAGTCGAGCGCGTGTTGGCTGGACCAAGTAGCGAGCTTGCCCTCTCGCATCGCATCGTCTTGCCAGGCAAAGCCGTGCGTTGGGTCGAGGTGAACGGGCGCTTGCAGCGCGACGAGGCAGGGCGCGCCTGGCGCCTGACCGGAACCGTCGTTGACGTGAGCGAACGGCGCTCTCTGGAAGAGCAGCTGCGCCAGGCTCAAAAGCTTGAGGCCGTTGGGCGCTTGGCTGGCGGCATCGCCCACGACTTTAACAACCTGCTTACCGTGATCATGGGCAACGTCGAGCTCCTGGCCACCGAAGATCCACCGCCCGAGCTCGCGGAGATTCAGCATGCCGCGTTGTCCGCCGGCAACCTGACCCGGCAGCTGCTCGCCTTCAGTCGTCAGGCCGTGCTCCGGCCCGAGGTCCTCAATCTCAACGCTGTGCTTGTGACCACTTCTACCATGCTGCGCCGGATTATCGGCGAGGACATCGAACTTGCGGTCATTCAGGAGCCGGACTTGTTCAACTCGCGCGTGGACGCAGCGCAGATCCAGGAGATCCTCCTGAACTTGGCCACGAACGCGCGCGACGCCATGCCCGAAGGCGGCAAGCTCGTCTTCCGCACGGCAAACGTCCTGGCGGGCTCGACGGCGCTGCCCCACGATCTCGCGCCCCAAGACCACGTATTGCTACTCATTTCAGACACTGGACACGGCATGGACGCGCCGACCTTGGCGCGGGTCTTTGAGCCGTTCTTCACGACCAAGCCGGTCGGCAAGGGCACGGGGCTCGGCATGGCGATGGTGTTTGGCATCGTCGCCCAAAGCGGCGGGCACATTCAGGTCGAATCCCGTGAGGGGCAGGGCACGACCTTCAGGCTCTACTTTCCGAAAGCCGACCTGCCCACCGACGGCGACAGGCGAAGCTCGCAGCCGATTCGCGGAGGCTCTGAAACCATCCTCCTCGTAGAGGACGAAGACGCCGTGCGGCGCCTGTGTCAGCGGTTGCTTGAGCGCGAGGGCTACACGGTGCTTGTGGCGCGCTCTGCGGCCGAAGGCGAAGCGCTCTGGCGCGACTCCAAGCAGCGCGTTGACCTGGTGCTCAGCGATGTCGTGATGCCGGGCGGCAGCGGCCGCGCGCTGGCAGCCTTGCTTCACGCCGAGCGCCCCGAGCTGCCCGTGATCCTGATGTCCGGCTACGCGCAGGGGACAGAGTCTGACGCCGGCGCAGACGAAGCTGACATTCTGCAGAAGCCGTTCGAGCGTGAGGTGTTGCTAGGCCGTGTGCGGGGCGCGCTAGATGCTCGGAGTCGCTCGAAAGCGCTCGTGTGAGGCGCTCGGCTCTATTCGCGGTGTCGTTCCTGCTGGGTTGCGGCGGTCCCGCCACGCCAGCGGCGGCGGCCCGTCCGAGCGGTGGTGGCGGTGTGGCCGCCGGGGTGAGTAGCGGGGCCCCAGGCATCCAGTACTTTGGCAGATGGGACCATACCGACCCGGAAAACCCGAGCGGCAGCTGGGGACCTGTCGGGCTTAGAGCGCGTTTCCAGGGGACCCGGGTTGGCTTGAAGCTTCAAGACACGCAAAACACGTTCACCTACAGCATCGACGCTACCAAGTTCACGACGCTCGGCCCGTCGCATGAAGGCGAGCTTGAGCTGGCGAGCGGACTCGAGGATCAAGAGCACACCCTGACGCTCTTTCGCCGAAGTGAAGGCGGCTACGGCAAGACCGTCATCTCCGGCTTGGTGCTCGACCCGAATCGGCAGCTACTGCCGCCCCCGCGGCGACCCGCGCGTAGGCTGGAGTTTCTTGGCGACTCGATCAGCGCGGGATTCGGCAACGAGGGTCAAGGGGGCAATGCCCCGACCACGCAGAATGGCTACCTGGCATTCGGGCCACAGCTGGCGCGACTGCTCGACGCCGAATGGTCCGTGATCGCCCATTCCGGCCAGGGCGTTTACCGAAATTTGTGCGAGGCCTTGCCGCCTACGGCAGCCCATATGCCCGACGAATTCAAGCTCGCCCAACACCCTCTCGCCGGCGCGGGCAGCGCTGAGTGGAATTTCCAGAGTTGGCAACCCGATGTCCTGGTCATCGCGCTCGGAACCAATGACTTCGCCGACTACCCGGCTGGCTCGTGCGCGCCGCCTGACGCCGACGCGTTTCAAGCCGCCTACCAAGATCTGCTCCGCCTCGCGCGCAGTAAGTATCCAAGCGCGGAGATCTTCGCACTCGGCACATTCATAGCGACGCCTTCCAATGCGTTTGGAACCTGCAATCAGCGAATTTGCGCGGCCGTCTCGGCGCTCGGGGATCCGCACGCTCACTGTGTGGATCCGGCGACGGGCAAAGGCGGTCCGTGGCTGAGTGGCCCCTCCGACTACGGTGACTGGACGCACCCGACTGTCGCCGGCCACACGAAAATAGCTACAAAGCTGCGCGAAGCCGTCGCGCCCGCGCTGGGCTGGTAGGCCTGGAAGCGGCGCCCGGTAGTGCGCGGCAAACCCTTCAGTTGGAGTACCATGCGGCGCTTGAGCCCCAGCCGCCCGCCGCAAAGCCTCCGCTCGATATTCGTTCCGGTTGCCCGGAAGCTGCTGGTCGCGTGGGTGCTCGCGCAGGCTGCGGCCTGCACCGGCAGCGCCACGAACCGAAGCGAGTCCCAGCCAGCGCCACAGGCCACGGGCGAGCGCTCACCCAGCGCGAGCGAAGCGTCGCCGGCCGTCGTTGCTGGCGCCGCGGCGTCGGACAACGCGGTCGGGGCCGAATCCGAGCCCACAGCTCCGGCGCCCGCCGCGAGCGCCGCGCCCGCCGCCCCGCCCGTCTATCAAGAGCCTCCCGCGGTGGTGTTGCGTCGGTCGCACGTGTACTGCGCCATGGAGAGCCGGTTCAAGTCGACGGTCAATATCGTATCGCTCCTGTCCACGAGCGAAGACGCGGGCCTGCTGGCGGCAGGGGTGGAGGCCGAGCTTCAGCGCAAGTTTGAGCCCGCGCCGAAGCTCGGAGACGACTGGATTTCGGTCGCGAGCGTCGTGGTGGAGAAGGTGCAGACCAAGGGCAGCAGCGTCGCGCGCAACCAACGGCAACTCATCCAGCTTCGCATCATTGAGGAGCAGCCCGAAGCCCGGCAGAAGGGCAAGAAGAGCCCCTTTCTGCGCGGTGCCAAGGTTCGGCTACAGGTTGATCGGCGCGTTGTGGGAACGTAGGCTCGGTGTGCCGGACAAATCGTGATGGCGACTGAAAAGATGCTGGAAACAGCGGTCCGCAGCGACCCGTCGCCTCGGTCGTCCGACAGGACCTCGAGCGCACAGGCAACCTTGAGCGGGGCCTTGGTAGCGCTCGTAACCAGCCTACTGGCTGCGTCGGCGGATCTCGCCAGCGCCTTGCTGGGTGATCTTCCGGGCAGCGGCGTCGAGGTCGCCCTGAGCATTGCCAGCTTGTTGGTGGTGTTGCTAACGCCGGCTGGCGCGCTGCTTGGTCTCTGGCTGTTGGCGCTCCGCCAGAGGGCCATGCGTCGTGGCCCGGCGACCTCGGAGTGGCGCAAGTGGTTGTTCGCGAGTACGTCCGGTCTTCCGCTCTTGGCAGGCGTGTGGTGGGTGCCTTGGAGTTGGTTGAGCGAGAACGCTGCGGCACTGAGCCCTAAGGAAAGCGCGCTCTTGGCGGGCGTCTATGCAGGCCTACTCCTGGCCGTTCTCATCGCCTGCCGTGTCGCGTGGTGGTGCTACGACGTCTACCTCGCCAGCCCGGTTCGCTTGCCGCGTGCGCATTGGCCGTTGTTCGGGTTCGCGCTGTTGTTGGCTGCGGCCTGCTATTGGGCGGATCTTCAACTATTCGTCGATCTGTACGAGGACCTCCACTACGGCCTGGCGGGCACGTTTGTCGTGAGCTTGGGCGTGGCCGTGGTGGCGGGTCGCGCCGTCGTGCGCCGCGCGCGCCCTCGGCTTCTGGAGCGGCTGACGAGCCCCAATCGCTACGTGCTCGGTACCTGGGCCTTGCTCCTGGGCGGCTGCCTGCTCGTCCAGTTCAGTAGACTGAGCGGCACGAGGGCCGCTCGAGCGTTGGTCCACAGCAAGGCAACCCTCACGGTCCTGCGCTACTCGGACTTCGACGCCGACGGTTACTCGGCGCTGTTTGGAGGCCTGGACTGCGCACCTTTCAACGGCTTGCGCAGTCCCGAGCAGATCGATCTTCCGAACAATGGCGCCGACGAGGACTGCACGGGGAGCGATGCCCGTTGGCCCAAGCCGAAGCCCGCGACTGCCTACCCTATTCCGGACGCCCGCGGCTTCAACCTTCTGCTGATCACGGTGGACACGCTGCGGGCGGATCGGATGAGCGCCTTCGGCCACACGCGCAAGACGACCCCGCAGCTGGAGCACCTCGCTGGGCAGGGGCTCGCGTTTTCGCGCGCTTACTCGCAGGGCACGAAGACCTTCGAGTCCCTGCCTTCGCTGCTCACGGGTCTGTATCCCGCGAATTTGCCGAGGAACTTCCGGCATCGTCGGGTTCGCGGCCGGAAGGGCTACATGTACACGCTCACCGAGGACGGGGTGACGATCACGCAGCTGCTCGCTGAACGAGGCTATCAGACGCGGGCTATCCTCAGCCTCGACTGGTTGTCGGCCTTGGGTCTCGATCGCGGCTTCGATAGGCTCGAATCGTCGCCGAAGCAGATTTCCGGCAAGGCCCGGAAGTACCTGCGTGGCGCCCAACAACCCTTCTTCCTGTGGCTTCACTACGCCGAGCCGCATAGCTCGTACACCAGGCACCCGGAATACGATTTCGGCGCCAGCGATCTCGACCGCTATGACAGCGAGGTCGCCTACGTGGACATGTTGATCGGCCAGGTGCTGGAGGAGCTCAAGCA
Organism: Myxococcales bacterium; assembly: GCA_031408355.1. Classification (GTDB taxonomy): domain Bacteria; phylum Myxococcota_A; class Polyangia; order Polyangiales; family Polyangiaceae; genus PMG-095. The sequence continues at coordinate 2,765 of JANNWK010000291.1, read as the reverse complement.
GAACGGGCTCGCTGATAAGACCATTGTCGTCTTGACCGCCGATCACGGTGAGGAATTTCGTGAACATGGTGGGCAGTATCACGGCAACAAGCTCCACCGAGAACTGCTGCATGTCCCGCTGATCATCAAGGTCCCTGGGGTGAAACCGGCTCGGGTCGACGATCTGGTCGAGCTCACGGATGTCGCGCCCTCGCTTTGCGAGGCGCTCCAGCTGCGTCCGAGCTGCGCAGACTTCGACGGCCAAAGCCTGTGGGCGACTCGCGCCGGTCAGCGTGACCGGGGACCGGGCTATCGCGGCGCTTACTCCGAAGCGATGATGCGCGACGGTGTGCTGCAGCGGCGCTCACTGCTCACCGAGCAATTTCGGCTTAACCTCAACCTGGACGCGGAAACAATCGAGCTCTTCGACGTCGTTCGCGACCCCGCGGAGCAAAAGGACATTTCCGGAACGCATCCCGACCAGGTCAGGGCACTTCGCGACGAGATGGCGCTGCGGCCCTATCGTCGCCTGGCCACGCCGTTCGAAACCGTTGCCAAGTCCGATTCGAGCGAGCTTTTGCGCGCCTTGCCGCTGCTGCGCTCGGCGCCCTTGCTCCAGAAGGCGGTTGAGGCCATCGCCAAATACCCGAGCCCCGGCTCGCGAGCGGCGCTCGAACAGCTGAAGCGCCGCCCCGGCCTGGGCGACAATGTGCGTTTGACGCTCGACGACGTGCTGGCTCAAACCAGCCCTTGACGCCCCGCCAGCTGCCCGTGCCTCGCGGCTAGAACTGGAAGTAGATGAACTTTTGGACGTCCATCTCCATCAGGGGTAGGGCGAGCGCGAGGCAAACCCCCAACAGTGCCAATACGAAAAGCGGTCGCCGTGGCCATGGAAACTCCCGCAGCCGTCGGTTTTGAACCAGCAAGTGCTCGACAAACAGCGGGATGACCAGCAGCGGCAGCGGCAAGGCCTGCGTGAGCAGGCCCGCGTCTGGGCGCAGTCCGAAAAAAGCGCCCAGCACGCTGCCGGTTTGGGCGAAGGATGCAGCGCGGAACGGCACCCACGCGACGAGCACGAAGGCCTGGGTGAGCAGCCAAGCCAATGGCAACCAGACGTAGCGCGCGGAGCCAAGCAGCAGCAGTGTCGGAAAACGCGAGCGGAAGAGCTTGTGTAGGGCCAGCGCGAGTCCGTGGGCCGCTCCCCAGAGCACGAAGTTGTAGCTGGCGCCGTGCCAGAGCCCACCGAGCAGCATCGTCAGTAGCAGGTTGCGGTACTGAGTCAGCGGCCTCCCGCGGTTGCCCCCCAACGGAATGTAGAGGTAGTCGCGAAGCCAAGACGAAAGCGAAATGTGCCAGCGCCGCCAGAACTCACTAATGGACGTCGAGCGATACGGGAAATCGAAGTTTCGCGGCAGCTTGAAGCCGAATAGCCTGGAAATGCCGATGGCCATCGTCGAGTAGCCGACGAAGTCGAAGTAAATTTGCGCGTAGAAGCCGAACACGGCACGCGCGACGCTGGCGTTGTCGAACTTGTCCGGCTGCTCGAAGATCGCGTCGACCAACGGTCCCAGGCGATCAGCGAAGACACCCTTGCAGATCAGACCAATCGTGATGAGCTTCAGGCTGGCGATCAAGTCGCGCGAGTCCAAGCGAGCCGGACGCTCCATCTGCGGCACGAAGACGTCCGCGCGCACGATGGGTCCCGCGACGAGCTGCGGGAAGAACACGATATAGAGTGCAACCGCCGACAGGCTCAGGGGGCGCGTCAACTTGCCGCGGTAGAGGTCGACCACATAGCTGATGCCGTGAAATGTATAGAAACTCACGCCAATGGGCAGAAGAATGTCGGGCCTGGAAAGCTGTAGCTCGCTGCCAAGCAGCCGAGCGACATCACGGGCGCCGTCCAGGAGAAAGCTTGTGTACTTGAAGACCGCCAGTTGGCCGAGTTGGAGCAGCATGGTCAGCGCGACGACGCGCTTGCCGTGCAATGGGTAGCGGCGAACAGCCAGGCCGGCGCCGTAGGCTACCAGCGTTACGTACGAGATCAGCGCCAGGAAGCGGTAGTCCCACCAGGCGTAGAACACCAAGCTCGCAGCGATCAAGATCGCGCGACGCACCAGCAGCCACGGGACCGCCCAGTACACGCTCAGCGTGACGAGCAAGAAGACGACGAACGCGGCGGAGTTGAAGAGCATGCTAGCGAAGCGTCATTTCTTGAGGACGCCTGAGCTGGCCAGCGCGCGAGCCAGCCAGGGCGAGTAGATCTTCGCGCCGGCGAGAGTCATGTGGCCCGAGTTGCGCCATGCGGCCTTGTTGTCGAGCGCCTGCAGCAACTCTGGATCGGTCGGAGCCAGACAGCTGGCTTGAGTCGCTTGGCAAAAGCTCCGCACGTAGTCCAGTTGTTCGCGCGTCGTCGAGGGCACGCCGAAATAGACGAAGTCCTTGGTGTAGTGCTGCCAAAGGCGTCGGCTGCGGGGTTCACGCACGTCGAAGAGCCAGCTTGGGACCGTGGCCTTGGTCGGCGGCTGTTTGGCGGCCTTGAGCAGGCCTGTCAGCCCCAGAAACTTGAAGCGACTGCGCTTGCGCGGGTTCGAAAGCCCGTCTGCCGGCGCGATTTCCTGCTCGCCGACCAGTTGACTGAAGGCGCCAGCATTGAAGGAGTTGATGAGCACGTGCCTGAACAGCGGCCAGCGCCAGTTGCCGTCGAGTGGCGGCAAGGAGTCGGCGCGGCTCAATGCCCGAGCGGCGTGCCAGCCGTTGTTGAGCGTCGTGTAGCGGTAGGTGCG
>JANNWK010000290.1:0-12215 GCA_031408355.1 Myxococcales bacterium | reverse complement strand
TCAGCTCAGCGACGGTGCTCTGTACGTGTACTTCCGTCCGCGCTCGGTCGACGCCGCCGCCTTCCAGTTGCTCTCCGTCGACTCAACGCTGGCAAAAGCGGGCATCGCCGCCGTGGCCGGGAGCGTCAATCCGGACGAGGTCGGTCGGCACGTGCTGGACGCCGAGCTAAAGCGGGGCTTCACGGTTATCCGCTACGGCAGCGACGGACGCACGGACTTCGGTCTCGGCTTCATTCCGAAGGGTGGGAAGCCGTACAAGCCGTTTCAAATCAGCACGGAAACCAAGAAGATTCTGGTCAACGAGCGCACCGAGGTGCACGCGCAGACGCAGGACTACATCGGTCCGTTGTCCGTCGCCGAGAACGACCAGGCTCTCTACTTAACCGTCGAGGTCGACGGCGCGGACGGCGTGGATTTTCAGCTGGTGCCCAAGCCGGTTGGCGACGCGATGCTCGACCGTTTCGTCCGGAGCCCCGGGGCGTGTCCGCCGCTAGCCCCCGCGTTGCTGGACTCCACTGCCCTACGCACGGGAAGAACGCAGCAGGCGTTCCCAGTGGCCGCCGGGCAGTACTATCTCGTTCTGGACAACTCGGCGCTGCTGGGCCGCTCGCAGCCGCCGCCTGGCTCAGCCGGCGATCACGCCGCGCGGGTCGACTACGCCGTACTGGTCGGCCCAAGGGACTAGCCAGCGCCTTGCGGCGGCTCGCGCCCACCGACTCGCCGGCACAATTAAGGAATGGTTCCGGGGCCTCCAGTGCTAATGAGGCTCAGGCGTTTCGTGACCCCCAAGACCTTTCGTTACCTGCTCTGGCCGTTCTGGTTCGTGATCGTACCCGCGGGCTTGTCGTTCTTGACATACACGCTGGTGTCGCCCACCGAGGCGGTGATTCCGATCGGTTTCTGGGACAACATCCAGTTCTGGGTCAAGGATCAGCCCGTCCCTACGCTGATCGTGCTGTTTACGGCGTTCGAGATGCTGCTCTACAGCTACCGGCACTCACTGCCGGGCGCGCAATACCTCGGGAGCAACGAACGCAGTGACGTGCCCAAGGCGGTGCGTCGCGAGTACGAGGCCGCCGCGCACTTGCTCGAGGAAGCGGGCCGCGTTCAGCGCAAGAACCGAACGGCCGTGGAGCGCGCGCTCACGTCCGACTCTCGCAGTGAACTCAATGAGTCGCTGGAGGACCTGCGGGACGCCATGGGCAAGCAGCCCTTCGACGAGCGAGCCTTCCTGGAGGGCTACGACCGCGCCTCACGTCTGGTCGGGAAGCACCTGGGCGCTTGGCAGAAGGGTGAGCTCCGCGAGTACCTCGAATCGATTGGCGTGGCGGTGGGAGTCGCACTACTGCTGCGAGCGGTGGTCGTGGAGGCCTTCAAGATCCCGAGCGGATCCATGCTGCCGACCCTGCAGATCCAGGATCATATCTTCGTGAACAAGCTGGCCTATGGCCCGCCCCTCCCGTTCACGTCGCAGCGACTTCTCTCGGCGCTTCCGCCCAAGCGCGGCGATGTCATGGTGTTCGAGTACCCCGACCCGAATCCGAAAGCGGAGCGCCAGGACTTCATCAAGCGCGTGATCGCGCTGGAAGGCGACGAGCTCGTCGTTGAGGCCGGACACCCCATCCTCAATGGTTGGAAGGTGCCCCACTGTCGCGCGGGCAGCTACGAATTCGATGAAGGCTCCGAGGGCATGGCGAAGCGCGGGGATCTCTTCGTGGAGTACCTGGGTGAGTTCGCTTACCTCACGCTGTTCGAGGAGGGCCGCGCCGAGGGTCGCCAGGGTCCGTATCGAGTCAAACCGGACGAGACCTGGGTGCTCGGCGACAACCGCAACAACAGCAGCGACTCGAGAGCGTGGAACGGTGGGCGAGGCGGAGGCGTGCCGGACGCGAACATCAAGGGTCGAGCCATGTTCGTCTGGCTCAACTTCAAGAAAGACGGTTGGCCCGACGTCGACCGACTGTTCACCCACGTCCTGGGCACTCCCAAGTTGCCGGTCGGCGCTTCGCCAGAGATATTGGCGGGCATCGACCGCTGTCTCAAACAGCGTCCACCCGCCGACCAGACCCTGCCCCCCCCGCCGACAGCCAACCCCGCCGCGCGTCCGACCCGGTAGTGTCGACCGCGGCCCGTTTTCGGTGCGGCAGGCCCTAGCCGCGCGGTTTCTGGCAAATCCGGCTGTTTTGCCAAGCGGAGCTGGTGTACATGCGCGTCTTGGGATGCCGTGGCCAAGGCCACATGAGGAGGACGTGATGCAGCGAAAACTCGACCAGTGGACCACAGCGCTCTCGGCCGTCTTGATCGTGGGCGCGCTTCTGGCCTGCAAGAAAAAGACGGACACCGCCGCTGCTCCCGCACCTTCTCAGCAGGCCGCCGTCGCGACGGCCGCCGCCCCGCCTGCTTCAGTCAGCCCCCCCGCGGTGCCGACCGCGAGCGCCCCGCCCGACGCCAAGCTCGGCGATGTGAAGCGCTACCCGAGTCAGGAGAAGGCGGAGACCGGCGCCGTCAAAATCCTCGAAAACGACGTCAAGGTCTTCAATGAAGCCGACGACAAGACGGCCGACGTGGCGACGCTTGGCAAGGACCTGTTCGTGTTTCGCCTGGCTAGCATTCCGGACTGGGAGCTCGTCGAGTTTCCCTCCGGTGTGGGCAAGGTGTCGCCGGGCTGGGTGCCGGCGAAGTTCATCAATAAGAGCGTCGAGGCCAAGGTCGAGCGCGGGGCGGTGGTAGGCCAAGCCAAGCAGGCCACCGTTCGCACCGCCACTACTGCCAAGCCCACGGCGAGCGCAAGCGCCAGCGCAAGCGCGAGCGCCAAGGCCCCAAGCCCGGTGAGCGCGGAGAAGGCTGCCGCAGACAAGAAGGCGGCCGACGCAAAGGCCGCCGTAGACAAGGAGGCCGCCGACGCTGCGGCTGCCGCCGAGAAGGCCGCTGCAGACAAGAAGGCCCGGGCGGAGAAACGAGCGGCGGCCAGGAAGGCCAAGGCCGACGCTGCGGCCAAGGCGGCGGCCGGGCAGTAGTTCGCAGCCGGCTAGCGGGCAGGGCCGCGACTCCCCGCGTCACAACCGCCGCTCAGGACGCTGGGCCCCGCCTCGAGCGGCAGACGGTGGATCCCGCTCGGGCGAACACTCTCATTCATGGGCATTCTCGCGGCGCCTTCTCGCCTCGTCTGCGCTAGGAAGCCCGAGAGCAGGATCCCGAGCAGCTTGGCTTCGGTGTAGGGATCTGAGCTCGCCGGGCGCTTCATGCTCCCCGTCGTACGCCCCGACCGGAACGCTCCTTCCCCCGTGGACGGATCGCGATGCGCCCGTGCTACACCGACGCCCGTGCACCATCTCGACTTCCTCGACGTCTGCGGGATCCTGCTGGGCATCCTGTTCACGGTCGCCAAGCTGGACACGCAGGGGCGAAAAGCCATCGATTTCGCGCACGTGCCGGTGGCCGAGTTCGAGCGCTGGCGGCTCTGGACGACTTCGATCTACCGCCTTGGCAGTTCCGCCTGCTTCTTCCGCGTGATCTTTCACCAGGGTTGGGCGCTGTACCTGGGCCGGCAAATGCCAACGGGGCCGGTCGCGCCGCGCTCGCTGATGCTGCCTGCGCTGATCGTGGACCTGCTGTTTTTCGCCGCGCTCGTCGCGACCTTCGTTCGCGCCGGGCGGGCCCGCAAACTACGCCGAGAACTCGGCATTGTCCTTGCGCCCGTCCCGGTGGTCCCCACGCCATCAGGCGACGAGGACGAGATCGATCGCCCGAACGGAGCCAGCTAGCCCCGCTCGGACGCGACCAGCCAAGCTAAACGTAGCGGTTAACCAGATTCTCCAGCGCTTCCTGGCGACCAGAGCGCGGCTTCGGGTCCAGGTTCTTGTCCAACGCCAGATCGCTCAGCTCGGCGAGGCTCACCTTGCCACCGGCGATGCGCTCACCGAGATCGGTGCGCCAACCCGCGTAGCGCTCGTTCACGGCTTGCTCCAACTTGCCGTCCGTCACCATCTTCTCGGCAACCAAGAGAGCGCGAGCGAGCACGTCCATCCCACCGATGTGCGAATGAAAGAGGTCGTCGGCCTCAATGCTCTGGCGGCGCAGCTTCGCGTCAAAGTTCATGCCGCCTGTGGTGAAGCCGCCGTTCTTCAGGAAAGTGTAGAGGACCAGCGACAGCTGCGGCACGTCGTTCGGAAACTGGTCGGTGTCCCAACCCAGCAGATCGTCCCCGCGGTTCATGTCGAGGCTTCCGAACACGTCGTTCGCGTAGGCGTAGGCCACCTCGTGCTGGAACGAGTGCCCAGCGAGAATGGCGTGATTGGCCTCGATATTGACCTTGTACTCCTTCTCCAGGCCGTAGCGCTGCAGGAAGGCGAAAACGGTCGCGGTATCATAGTCGTACTGGTGCTTGGTCGGCTCTTTCGGCTTCGGTTCAATGAGCAGCAGGCCCTTGAAACCGATCTTGTGCTTGTGCTCAGCCACCAGCGAAAGAAAGCGTCCGAGCTGGTCGACCTCTCGCTTCATGTCCGTATTGAGCAGCGTCTCGTAACCCTCGCGCCCACCCCACAACACGTAGTTCTCACCCTTCAGTTGATGGGTGGTCTCCATGATCTTCTTCACCTGTGCGGCGGCGAAAGCAAACACCTCGGGGTCCGGATTGGTGGCGGCGCCACTCATGAAACGAGGATGACTGAAGAGGTTCGCCGTGCCCCACAGCAGCTTCACGCCCGTGCGCGCCATTTCACGCTCGGCACCCGCGATGATTCTGTCCAGGTTGGCGTGACTTTCCCGCAGCGTCGCGCCCTCCGGAGCAATGTCGCGATCGTGGAAGGTGAAGTAGGGCGCGCCGAGCTTCTGAAAGAATTCGAACGCCACCTTCAGCTTGAGTTCGGCCGCTTCCACCGGGCTCGCCACCTTGAACCATGGACGATCAAAGGTGCCTGCCCCAAAAACATCCGACCCTGGCCAGGCAAAGCTGTGCCAGTAGCAAACCGCGCAGCGCAGGTGGTCGGCGATGCTCTTTCCAAGCACGAGCCGGTCCTTGTCGTAGTAGCGAAACGCCAGCGGGTTCTCACTGCCTGGCCCCTCGTAGCGGATCTGCTCGATACCCTTAAAGAACGCCTCAGTCATGGCTCTGGTCCTCTCGTGATCTCTGGAATGTGCGAGTGAAGCCTCGTAGCAGGGGCTGCTCGGAGATGAAGGGGCAGCCTAGCGCAGCGACCCAGATCGCGCAACGAGGCAACCTGGAACCGGTTCCCGCTACGAATCGGAACTATATTTATCCATCTTATCCGTATCTTACGTACGCAATCCGACCCGCACGCCGGGCGTCTAATCTGGACCTCCGGGCGATTCTGGTGCCGCCAGGACCTCGGCAGGCATGCTGTTAACTGTCTGTATATATTGAGTTATACACCAGTCTCACCGGTCGGCACCGCGCGCTGCTTTTTCTTAACTTTATTAACTATAAGAAACACGTGGCTCCAGGCGAGTGGTCAGCGCGAAGGCGGCGTGGCAGAAACGCCCGCGCATGGTCGAGTCCGTGCTGAACCCAGCAGCCGCCCGCCGCCGCCTCGGCGCCCCCGCCTTTGGCAAGGTCAGCCTCGCCGTGACGATCGCGACGGTTTTCGTCGTGTTGTTCGGCGCGGTCGTGCGTATCACCGGCTCAGGCGCCGGCTGCGGACAACACTGGCCGTCCTGCAACGGGGAGATCGCTCACCTGCCCCGGAGCATCGAAACGTGGATCGAGCTGGGGCACCGAACGACTTCGGGGCTCGACTTCCTGGCGGTGGTCGCACTGATGTTCTTGGCCCGCGCCCGCTTCCCGGCGCGGCATGCGGCCAGGGTCACGGCGACGCTCGCCCTCGCGCTGATCATCGTCGAAGTCTTGGTCGGCGCGCGACTTGTGCTCCTCAACCTGGTTGGGTCGAACCTGTCGTTCGCACGGGTGTTGATCATGCCGATGCATCTGGTCACGACCTCGCTGCTGCTGGGCGCGCTTGCGGCCACTAGCTACTTTGGCTCCGACTACCGAGGGCAGCTGGTGGTGGAACGGCTTGCCCCGGCGCGGGCGCGCCTTCGCGGCGCCTTTAGCTGGACGCTCGCAGCCGCGACGCTGCTGCTGCTGGTATCGATCACGGGCGCCATCACCGCCCTGGGTGACACCGCGTACCCGGTGCAGGGGGCGACGACGCTTGAGCACATTCAGGCGGATCACGTTCCGGGCGCGCATTTCCTGGGGCGTATGCGGGGTGTTCACCCACTTTTGGCGCTGCTTGGTGTGGCGGGGCTGTGGGCTGCTGCGGCGCGGGCCAGAGCCGCCACGCGCGCCCGTAGTGTCCAGCTGTTGTCGCTGGGGCTGTACGTGGGCGGAGCTACGGCGCTCGGCCTGGGCCTCGCCAATATTGGGCTTGGCGCCCCGGGCTACTTGCAGGTGGCGCACCTGCTCATGGCTTGCCTGCTGTGGATGAGCGTGGTTGTGCTGGCTGCAGTGCTGTGGGACTTGCAAGCAACAACGGCGGAGTAAAACGTGCTTCACATCATCAACCCAGCGACGGGTCAGCAGTTCGAAAGCGTGCCTGAGCACGAAGCCAACGCCCTGCCTGCCCTCGTGGCCAGGGCTCAACTAGCGCAGCGAGCCTGGGCCGAGACAAGCCTCGATCAGCGGTTGCTCGTGCTTCGCCGCTTCGGGCAGCTCGTCCAGGAACGTCACGAAGATCTGGCGCGCACGCTCTCACTCGAGCTGGGAAAACCGATCGCCCAGGCTAGGAACGAGCTGACTGGGCTGCTACCCCGGCTCGATTTCTTTTTGACCCACAGCAAGACAGAGCTCGCCGCACGAGTCGTGCTCGGTGCGCCCGGCGAGGCGCTGGAAGAGCGCATCACGTTCGAGCCACTTGGCGTAGTCGCCAACATCTCGGCCTGGAATTATCCGTATTTCGTGGGGTCCAACGTGTTCGTGCCCGCGCTACTGGCCGGGAACGCCGTGCTGTACAAGCCGAGTGAGCTGGCCGCCCTGACCGGCCTCGCCATCGAGAAGCTCCTGCACGAGGCCGGGGTTCCCCCGGACGCCTTTCAAGCCCTCATCGGTGGGCGAGCACTTGGTGTGGCCCTGCTGGAGCAGCCTATCGACGCCGTATTTTTCACGGGCTCTTACGCCACGGGCCGGAAGATCGCTGAGGCGGTCGCGCCACGCATGTTGAAGCTTCAGCTGGAGCTCGGTGGCAAGGACCCCGCGTACGTGACGGACGAGGTTGACGTCACTCAGGCGGCGGCTTCCATCGCTGACGGCGCCTTCTACAACACAGGCCAAAGCTGCTGCGCCGTGGAACGCATTTATGTCCACGAGCGTGTGTACGCCGACTTTCTTGAAGCCTTTGTGAGCGAGGTGAGGAAGTTTCGCGTGGGGGACCCCAGCGATGAAACCACCTATATTGGCCCGCTCTGCCGGGGCCCTGCGGCGCTTTCGGAGTTGATCGCCCAAGTGGCGGACGCGCTCCAAAAGGGAGGCCGCCTGCTGCTCGGCGGGAAGCGCCTCGATCGCCCTGGATTCTACTTCGAGCCGACCGTGATCGCGGACGCGACGCACGACATGAGCCTGATGCGGGACGAGAGCTTTGGACCCATCATCGGGATCAGTAGCGTGCCCGACGACGCGGCGGCGCTGTCGGCCATGGCGGACACAAACTACGGACTGACCGCGGCCGTCTACACGCGAAACGAGCCCCGTGCGGCGCGCTTGCTAGCTGCCCTACCCACAGGCAGCGCCTACATTAACTGTTGCGATCGCGTGAGCCCGCGCTTGCCGTGGACCGGCCGCAAACACTCGGGCATTGGCTCCACCCTCTCAACCTTGGGCATCCAAGCTTTCGTACAGCCGAAGGCTTGGCACGTTCGCCGGGTCTGACGCGCTGGCCAGGCCCCATCACGGGCGCTCTTCAGGCTGATCGTGGCGCTGGCGCCCGACCTCAACCGACGCAAGAACGAAGCGCCCCGCTACCTTCTCGAACAGTGCCGTCGCGCGGCGCGCCTGGCGGTGCTCGCGAAGTCCAAGCTGGAGGCTGGCGACCACATCCGCGGTGAGTCGCGCGTGGTTGCCTTCGACTGACACCTCTACCTGCTCCATGCGAAAGCGCAGCCGCCGCCCCATCACCTGCGCGCGACCAAGCGCCGAAAGCACGGCGCTATGACCCTCCAGGGCTTCGGGGAGATCGCTGATGAGCAGCGAAAGCTGGGGAGTGGCGTGCTGCTGCAGCGCGACCGAAAGAGCGCCTTCACTCTCGTTGGCCGCCGCTAAAAGCGATTCAGCCACCTCGCGCACGCGCTTCTCATCCGTCGGATAGAGCAGAACAAGCAGACCCAAAGCCACCACCCCGACCACGAGCGAGAGCCGACGCGTTCTCGAGCTGAACATCCAGCGTCACTCTAACCTTGACTGCGGCGCCGTGCTAGGGAGCGACCCGGATGAGCTCGCTCCTTGTTCCCTACCTGACCGTGTTGGGCTGGGTGCTTGGTCCGGTGGCTCTGGGCGCGCTCTGGGCTCGCCACGGAGCGCCTCGCACGGCCTCGCGCCAGCTCTTCAACTTTGCGTTCTACGGCTGCCAGACGGCGGTCACGCTGGGCTATGTCTGGCTCGCGCGAATCGACCGATCCTCGGTGTTCCTACCATTGCTCGCGCTTTCGGGCTGGCTGATAACCGCTGGGCTTGCCTGGTTGACAAGTCGCGCGCTCGGTCATCCTGCCAAGCAGCGCGGCGCTTTCGTCGCGACCATGAGTCAGAGCAACAACGGCTTTACTCTGCTCGGGTTCGTCGCGCTGGTGCTGTTCGGCGAGAGTGGACTCGCCCAGGCCGCCTACGCGCAAGCCCTGAGTTCCCCGTATATTCTGCTGTTCTGTTTCCCGGTCGCACGGATTTATGCGAGCGCCGGCTCCGCCAACCGTCGCGGTATCGGCCGGGTCATCGCTGAGAACGCCAAGGATCCGCGCGTGCTCCTGCCCCTGGCCACGCTCAGCGTCGGGTTGCTCCTGAACTTCCTCGAGGTTCCACGACCGGACGCCATCGGTCAGCTGCTTCGGCCGCTCATCTACCTTGGGACAGCAGCCAGCGGACTAGCGGTCGGGCTCTTGTTTCGGGGAGCCCAGCTCGCGCGCTATTGGCGTGAAAACCTGGCTTCGTTCGTCTACCGGTCGACGCTCTACCCGTTGTACTACGCGCTGCTGGCACGGCTGCTGGACCTGAACCCGCTCGATCGTCGGGTGCTGATTCTGTACGGCCTGGTTCCCAGCGCACTGCTGGCAAACTTTATCGCGGTGTCTTTCGACCTCGACACGGACCTCACGAGCTCCGTGTTCGTCGTGGGCACCGTCGCGTTCATGCTGTGCGTGCTACCGGTGTACGCTTGGCTCTCGGCATTTCCCTGAGCTCGAGCTAGCGACGTGGCATCAGCAGCTTGGCCACCAGGCCCGTCCAGCCTGTCTGGTGCGACGCGCCCACGCCCCGCCCGGTATCACCGTGGAAGTATTCGTAAAACGGCACGCAATCCCGGAAGTGCGGGTCATTCTGCAAAAGCTCGTGATCCCCGAGCACGGGCCGCCGCCCCTGCGGATCGCGCAGAAACAGCCGGCACAGCCGGCTCGACAGCTCGTCTGCGACCTCGCGCAAAGTGAGGAATGTTCCGGAACCGGTCGGGCATTCCACCTTGAAATCGTCACCATAATAGTGGTGGAACTTCTGGAGTGACTCGATCAGCAAATAGTTAACTGGCATCCAGATGGGACCACGCCAGTTCGAGTTGCCGCCGAAGAGCCCGGACTCTGACTCGGCGGGCAGGTACTTGACCGTAAACTCCTCCCCCTGAGCTTGCAGCGTGAAGGGCCGCTCCAGGTGGTAGCGCGACAGCGCACGCACCCCATAGCTCGACAAGAACTCGGTCTCGTCAAGCATCCGCAGCAGCAGCTTTTTCATCCGATGCCCACGCAACAGGGACAGCAGGTGACGCTCCTCGGTGGCTGTCTCCTGCCAGCGCGAAACGAGCGAAGCCAGATCGGGCCGATGCTCGAGGAACCAGCGAAGCCGACTTTGGAACCCGGGCAGACTATTGAGCAGCTCCGTGTCGAGCACTTCGACCGCAAACAACGGAATCAACCCGACCATCGAGCGAATGCGCAGCGGCAACGGCGGCGCGCCCGGCACGTTCAGCACGTCGTAGTAGAACTTGTCCTCGTCGTCCCAAAGCCCCTGGGAATCCCCACCGATTTTGGTCATGGCCTCGGCGATGTGCAGAAAGTGCTCGAAGAACTTGCTGGCGATGTCCTCGTAGACATCGTTATGTTCGGCCAGCTCAAGCGCCATGCGCATCAGATTGAGCGAGTACATGGCCATCCAGGCAGTACCGTCGGATTGGTTGATAAAGCCGCCCGTGGGCAGCGGTCGGCTCCGGTCGAAGACTCCGATGTTGTCGAGCCCCAAGAAGCCGCCCTGAAAGACGTTGCGCCCTTCCGTGTCCTTACGATTCACCCACCACGTGAAGTTGAGCATCAGCTTATGGAAGATGCGCTCAAGAAACTTGAGATCGCCCTTGCCGGATTGCTTGCGATCAATCTGATACACGCGCCAGGAGGCCCAGGCGTGGACCGGCGGGTTCACGTCACCGAATGCCCACTCGTAGGCAGGCAGCTGGCCGTTGGGGTGCATGTACCACTCGCGCGTCAGCAAGGTGAGCTGGTCCTTCGCGAACTGCGCGTCCACGACCGCGAGCGGCAGACAGTGAAACGCGAGATCCCAAGCCGCGTACCAGGGGTATTCCCACTTGTCGGGCATGGAGATGACCTCGTCGTTGACGAGGTGGTCCCAATCGGCATTTCTAGCGTGTTTCCTGGCCTCTGGCGGGGGCGGCTGACCTTCGTCCCCCTGAAGCCAGCGACGCACGTCGTAGCCAAAGTACTGCTTCGACCAAATCATGCCGGCGAAGGCTTGTCGCTGCACGAGGCGAGCGTCTTCGCTTGCGATCCCAACCTGTAGCGCCGAGTAGAACTCGTCGGCCTCTCGCAACCTCGCGGCGCGCAGCTGCTCGAAGTCAGCGAAGGGTGCGCGAAGTTCGTCGCGGCTAAGCCTGAGCCGAACGACCCGGCGACCTCCCGCCGGGACCTCCAGCCGATAATGCCCCGCCAACTTCGTGCCACGCGAGTCGACGGCCAGCGCCGAGCGCTGACCTAGAACCACGTAGTCGTGGAACGCGTCCTTGAACGGACCCGCCCCCTCCATCCCCCAAAGCCGGCGCGTGTTCGTCTCGTTTTCGGTGAACAGCAGCTCGACGTCACCCTCCAAATAGAGCTGAAATGGACCAAGCTCCGGGTGCTCGATGCGCACGGTGTGGTCGTCGGTCGCGTGCAGCGTGGGCTTTACACGGCTGGGGTCGTAGGACCACGTGTTGCGAAACCAGGCCTGCGGCAACACCCGCAGGGCCGCGGCCTCGCTTCCGCGGTTTTCAAGGGTAATTTGGATAAGAATGTCGTCCGGGCTCGCCTTCGCGTACTCGACGAAGACGTCGAAGTAGCGGTTGCCCTCGAACACGCCCGTATCCATCAACTCGAACTCAGGCTCCTGCTTCGTGCGGCGCCGGCCCTCGTCCACGAGCCGCGCGTAGGGGTACTCGGCCTGCGGATACTTGTAGAGCATCTTCAGGTAGGAGTGCGTCGGCGTCGCGTCCAGGTAGAAGTACTGCTCCTTCACGTCCTCGCCGTGGTTGCCCTCGGAGTTGGTCAGCCCGAACAAGCGCTCCTTGAGAATGGGATCGCGCTCATTCCAAAGCGCCAAGGCGAAGCACAGCCGCTGCCGGTGGTCGCTGAACCCAGCGATGCCGTCCTCACCCCAACGGTAGGCGCGGCTTCGAGCGTGATCGTGCGGGAGATACTCCCAGGCGGTGCCGTGGTCGCTGTAGTCTTCGCGCACCGTGCCCCACTGCCGCTCCGACAGGTAAGGTCCAAACCGGCGCCAGGGCGAGTTGTAGGCCGAGTTCTCCTTCAGCCTCAGCGCTTCGAGGCTCTCTGCAGCCGGCGCAATCGAGAATTTCATCGCCGGCGATTATCACCGGGCCCCGCGCTCGGGCCTAGACCGAAGCGACAGCCACGCCGAGCTGGGCACGAACCTGGCCCAACTTGGGGCTCACGGCGAAGCACAGTCAGCGACTTGCGATATTTTTCCAGCTGGAGTCCATAATGACCTCGGCCTACGAAATCGA
>JANNWK010000289.1:0-2677 GCA_031408355.1 Myxococcales bacterium | reverse complement strand
GTGGCCGTGGACGCCTTGCTCGGCACCGGAATCGATCGCGAGGTGACGGGCGCGATGCGCGACGCGATTGAGCTTCTCAACGCGGCGAGCTGTCGCAAGATTTCGCTCGATGTGCCGTCCGGTCTGCACGCTGACACGGGTCGCGTGCTCGGAGTCGCGGTGAAGGCCGACCTGACCATCAGCTTTGCGCACCCGAAGCTCGGGCTATGCACACCGCGCGGCGCGCAGCACACGGGCAGGTTGGAAATCTGCGATATCGGCGTGCCCAGCGATCCCAGCTTCACGGGCTCGTCCGCCGCGTTGGTCGAGGAGACCGACGTTTCCGAGCTGCTCGCCTTGCGTGCCAGCACCTTGCACAAGAGTTCGGCCGGGCGCGTGCTCGTGGTCGCGGGTTCGCCGGGGAAGCTCGGGGCGGCCCTGCTTGCGGCCCATGGTGCCCAGCGCGCCGGCGCCGGTCTCGTGACGATCGCCAGCTCACCCGCGGCCGCTGATCTCCTCGACGGCCGGGTGCTCGAGGCCATGACGGCACGCCTGGAGCCAGCCTCGCTTGAGGCTTCGCTGCAGCCCTTGCTGGCTCGCTGCGATGCGGCGGTGGTGGGACCGGGGCTCGGGCTGGACGAGACGGCGCGGCGCATGACCGATGCCGTGGTATTTGGTTGGGAGGGTCCGAAGGTCGTCGACGCCGATGCCATTTCGCATTTTTCCGGTCGCGCGGCGGAGCTTTCGCGGGCCCGGGGCGTGGTGCTGACGCCGCACGCGGCCGAGCTCGGGCGCCTGCTTTCAATCAGCGCCGAAGAGGTGGAGGACGACCGGTTTGGCGCTGTGCAGCGCGCCGTCGAGCTCACGTCCGCCGTCGTGCTGCTCAAAGGCCGCTACAGCGTGATCGGCGCGCCCGGCGAGCTGCTGAGATTGAACCCAACCGGGGGTCCCGTCTTGGCCACGGGCGGCTCCGGTGACGTGCTCTCGGGGATTTTGGCAGCGCTGGCCTGTGGCCTTCACCCGTTTCGCGCGGCCTTCGCGGGCGCATTTGTGCATGGGGCAGCGGCGGACCGCTGGGCCAAGGCGCGCGGAGTGGATCGCGGCCTTCTGGCTCACGAACTCGGCGATGAGCTGCCGTTCGTTTTCGGTGCCCTGATGGCAACGCCGCCACCCGCGCTGCCAGTTTGACACGCGGCGTGTGTCGGACTGGCCCCGGCAACCCCCCGAAAATCGCCGTTTCGTCCGGGACCTCGGCTTGGCACGAGCCTTGCGATGACCAACGCTCGGAGGTTTCGTCCCATGGCATCCAGTGAGATTTCGGTCACGACTTCGAGTGAGGTTAGACGGCGCATTTCAGAGGTCCTGCCGCAATTGCGACTGAGGGCCTTGAAGCTTGCGAAGGACCGCGACGCAGCCGATGACCTGCTTCAGGAGACCGCCCTGCGGGCCTTGGCCTTCGAAACCAGCTACCAAGCCGACACCAACCTCAAAGCTTGGCTCCACCAGATCCTATTTAGCGTGTTCATCACGCGGTGCCGCCGGCATCGGCGCGACGGAAGGTTCGTCATCGAGCACGGTGCGGATCCGAACTTGTGGTGTAACCGCCGCCAGCTGGCAGAGCCCAACGAAGGGCTCAGCCCGCCCGTGCAGCGCGCCATCGACGCGCTGCCCGCGCAGTTCGGCAAGGTTGTGGTGCTCGTGGATCTCCAGGACTTGAGCTACAGCGACGCCGCCAAGCAGCTCGGCGTGCCGATCGGCACGGTCATGAGCCGGCTACATCGCGGTCGGCGGTTGCTGGCCGGGAGCCTGACTTCGGCGAGCGAACGCGTCGCGGCCTAGTGGCGCGGCCCGCCCGCTGCTCCCGGCGCCCCAAACTTGACGCCGTCGCCCGCCAGCCGCGAAAATGCGGCCCCCGTGCCTGATCTTCTCCAGAAAGCTCCGAGCGGTCGTGCCAAGTGCCGCGGCTGCGGGCAAACGATCGCGAAGGGCGCGCTCCGATTTGGCGAGAGTGCTGCCAACGCCTACGCGGAGGGAGAGACTCATAGCTGGTTTCATCTTTCGTGTGGCGCGTTGATGCGACCGAGCAAGCTGCTGCCGGTGCTAGAGGCGAGTGCCGAACCGGTGGACGAGCAGGCGTGGCTGCTTGCGACGGCGCGCTTCGGAGCTGAGCACGAGCGCCTGCCGAGGCTCACGCGAGCTGAGCGCGCGAGTTCGGGCCGCGCGCATTGCCGGGCCTGTCGCGAGTTGATAGCGAAGGGGGAATGGCGCTTCGCTCTGCAAATGTTTGAAGAGGGTCGGCCGAGCCCGCTCGGGACGATCCACGCGAGTTGCGCGCTGGCCTATTTCGGCACCGGAGACGTGATGAGCCGCGTGCGGCGCTTGTCTCCGGAGCTCGACGAGCAGGCGCTGGCCGAGATCGAGCAGGCGCTGGCTCAATGTCCCGGCCCTGGTCTAGCGAAGACTCAGACCTCCGACGTGGAGAGTGCCGAGAGGCGGGGCGCGGGCGAGGGCTAACGGGGCTCGGCGATTCGAGGACTTTATTTGACATTGATCTGGTACGTTGCGCCGATGTCGTTGCCGCGAATACTCCGCTACCTGGTTGCTGCTGCGCTCCTGTTCCCACTGGGCAGTGCTGCTGGTGAGAAGGCGCCGCAGCAGTGCGGGCCGGGGTTCGAGCTGGTGTCGGGCCAATGCCTCA
>JANNWK010000288.1:0-2721 GCA_031408355.1 Myxococcales bacterium | reverse complement strand
GTCTCCCAAGCTTGACCCGAGGCAGAAAACGCGACCACCGAGCACATGCCGGTCGAGCACGTCGCGCCGACTGCCGCGCAGTCGCGCGTGCAAGCACCACAGCGGGTGTCCGTGTCGAGCTTGCTTTCGCAACCGGTATCGGGGTCGTCGTCACAGTCGTCGTAGCCGACGCTGCAGCTGTCCACGCTGCACGCGAGATCGACACAGCTCACGTTCGCGTGGCTACCGTCACAGCTCACTTCGCAAGCGCCGCAAGCAGTAACGGTGTCGAGCGCGGTTTCGCAGTCGACGGGGTTGTCGTCGCAGTCTCCAAAACCATTCGGACAAGTGTCCTCGGGCGGAGCGCCGCCAGCTCCCGCTTCGTTCGTTGCGCCGCTGCTGCCAGCCCCGCCGCTGAGACCGATTTCGCCGGCACCCCCTAGACCCGAATTGCCAGCCGTGGTCGGGCCGCCAGTGTTGCCGGCCGCAGCGGCAGATTCACCACCCTCACCTGCGAAGCCGGGATACCGACTTGGCGCGCGCTTCTTAGCGTCCTCCGAGCCGCAAGCAGACGCGACGGCACCCGCCGCGAGCAACACCAAGCAGGTCCCCGAGAGTGAACGTAAGCGCATGACCCCATGTAACCCCAGGTCACGAGCCGAGGAAAGAGGCTCGACCAACGCTAGGCGCCAGGCCTTCTGCGGTGGGGTCTTTGCTCCGGAATGTTCGGAACCGCCGGCCGGAAAGCTAGTGGCGGTCCCGTTGCTACCAATCAAGGCTGGCTCGCGATCCACTGTAACGGCCCCCGCGCTAGCGCGTTCCGGATGGCGGGTTCGCTTTCACGAGCGGGTGGGGCTCTGGCCACGACCCGCCCCGAGCCGGAGCTCACCCTGGTCTGGGTGGGGCACGGCGAGTGCGAACGCCTCGAGGGTGACCGCTGGAACGGTCGAGCTGAACAAGGGCATGACACCCTGGGTGCGCAACAAGGAACAGGCCCGCTTGTTCGCGGCCCACCGCTTCGAGGCCGCACCGACCTCGTTCAAGTCCGCGCAGCGCCAGCCAGCCTCGCTGCGCCCCCTCACCTCTGATACAGCATCAGGTACACCACCACGCCGCTCACCGACACAAATAGCCAGATTGGATGGGTGACGCGCGCCAGCGACCGGTGGCGCGGCACGTCGCGCCGCAGACCATGGCGGATGGTCAAGAGCGCGAGCGGCACCAGCGCTGCCGCCAGAATAACGTGGGGGATCAGGATGACGAAGTACAGGGTGCGGAGCGCGCCGGTGCCGCGGAACGGCACCGAGCCCACCTGATAGTGGTGCACCAAGTAGCTCACCAAGAACACGCTGGAGACGCCGAACGCCGCCAGCATGCATTTTCTATGCGCTTCAATGTTCTTGCGCTTGATGAACACGAAGCCGACCACCAGCAAGCACGCGGAGATCGTGTTGAGAACGGCGTTGATGGCGGGCAGCAGCATGGGCCGCCCGCGTCATAGCCCAGAAGCCTGCGGCGGGCGAAAGCGCTGCCTTGGGGTTGTGGGCCTGGCTAGGCTGCCCAGCTGGGCAGCTAGAAACTGGGCCTCCCTCCCGAAGCAACCGTCAGTGGCCGTTGCGAGCACGCCGCCGCGAGCCCACGACGAAACAAGCGCTGACGGCGCTGTCGCCAGTCAGAACCCGATGGCCGAGCGGGGATTGCCGTAGCCTTTACCCTGGATTACATCCGTGTAATCCTGATGTCGATGAAGGCCTTAGGCAGTGGGTTCAGCGCCGATGTGACCCGCAGGGTCGTCGGCATCAGCTACCGGCAACTCGATTATTGGGACAAAACGGGTCTGATCCGTCCGTCGGTTCAACGGGCTCGCGGCAGGGGTTCGCGCCGCCTCTACTCCTTCGAGGACTTGGTCGAGCTTCGTGTAGTGGCGAGGTTGCTGGCCGCCGGCATTCATCTGCCTACCGTGCGCAAGGCGACCCGTTACATGCGGCAACACTTCACGGACGTTGTGCGACCGCTGGCTCGACTTGCGCTGCAGACCGACGGTAAGCGTGTCCTCGTTAGTGCCACGGACGGCAGGCATCTTGTCGACGCCTCAGCCGACGGACAGATCGTGATCGCCGTGGCGGTCGCGGCCATCGTCCGCGATCTCGAATCTCGCGTCACAGAGTTGCGTGCCACCCGCGAAATCGTGGTGCGGGTTCGGGGGCGAAGCTACTCGGTAGTGCTGACGCCGAATCTTGAGGTCGGAGGATTCAGTATCCAGGTTCCGGCATTGCCCGGCGTCGTCACGGAGGCGGATTCGGTCACGGAAGCACGCGCGATGACGATCGACGCCATCCAGCTTTGGCTCGGCGCTTCGGTTCGGGGCGCAAAGCAGCGCGCAAGGTAGGTCATGGGACGAATGGCGCAACTCGTCGCTATTCGCCTCATCCGAGCGCTCGGGCGGTTGGGGTGGGTGGTCGATCGGCAAAGTGGCAGTCACGCGGTCTTGACGAAGGCCGGCTCAAATCCGGTTACGGTACCGGTCCACAAGGGGCGCCCACTCAAAGAAGGCACGGCGCGATCGGTCTTGAAGCAGGCTGGAGTCAGCGAAGACGAGTTCTTCGATGTCTACTAGGTATGGCTCCCACTGGGTCGGTCGCTGCCCGGGCGAAAGCGCCGCCCTCACGCCCAGAACGTGACTTCGCGCTCCACTACGTGCTCGCCCGCTGAGCCGCTTTCGGCTTGCTTGAGTAGGCGCCA
>JANNWK010000287.1:0-5770 GCA_031408355.1 Myxococcales bacterium | reverse complement strand
CCAATGCGCATGACGTACTCGCGACCGTCCTGACTGAAGCCGCCGAGGCCGTTGTAGAGGAGCAGCGTGGGGTCGGCGCCGACCGCGTTCGCGGGCCGAGCCGTCACGCGCCGGGCGGGCAAGAGTTGCTCCGGCATCGGTCGCGGCTGTGCCGCCTTCCTGAGCTGTTGGGATAGTGACCCCGCTGACGAGCAGAGCACGACGCGCGCTGCGCGCACTAGCAGGATGCGTTCTTCCTCAAGCAGCTGGCTTGCTTGACACAAAAATACGCCACCGCGCTGGTTCTGGCTAGCTTGGGCGGGGCCTTTGCCGATCAGGTCCTGCACGGCTTCGTGCAATGGCTGGAGGTAGCCGGTCGGCTCTTCGTTCAGCAGCAGTAGGTCGCAAATGACGCCGTTCAGACGCCAGAACTCGTGCGCCAGAAGCAGCTCGCGACACAGCTCCTGGAAGTCGGGATGATCGATGCGCAGGAGCAAGACTGGCAAGTCACCGGAAATGCCCTGCGCCCACAACGCTTGGCGGCCTCGCGTAAGCGGAACCTGCGCGTCGCTTGCGCAGCGCAGCGCCGGCGGGGCAAAGAGTAGGCACGAAAGCAGGCGTTGAAAGCGATGGGACTGAGCGGCGCTGATCCCGAGGTGCTTTAGTTCGACACGGGCGTCCGCCCAGGCGAGTTCGAAGGCTCGCGCAGTAGAGTGGGGTGCTGCTATCAGGTCGAGTAGCTCGAGCGCCGCTTCCCGAGAGGTCGCAAGGCCTGTAGTGAGGGTGACGCGGGCGCGCTGGCCTGGCTCAAGTCGGACCTGGCGGCGAAGCGAGAGACCAGGATCCAGAACGCTGCCTGCAGTGCCGGAAAGTGCCTGCCCGAAGCGCAGAGCGGCAGGCCGTGTCAGAGAGCCGCCGCGACCGATAAACTCCGAACGTGAACAGTCAAGCTCGGCTGGGCCGAAATCCTCACCGTCTGGTGAAAGGACCTGAAGCATCCAGCTTTCGAGTTCGTTCGGTGACCGAGGTCGCCGGTGCACCAGGATGGCTCCGCGCTCAGGGAGCAGCTCGGTTTCCACGAATAGGTTGCTGAAGGCGCGATGGGCGACGTCGGCAGCGCGTGGGGCCAGCACGGCTTCTGTGTAGCTGGTGACGTCCAACGCGCAGGCTTTGTCGCCATGATTGGTGAGCGTGATTCGTCGCACCTCTATCGGATGCTCCGGAGAAACCGCGATCTCCATGACGGTCTCGATCGCGCCGTCGCGCCGCTTGAGTTCGACTCGATCGATCGAGAATGAAGCGTCGTAGTAGTCGGGGACGGTGCAGGTCGGCTGCTGACCAGCGGACCAAAGGCGCCTTCTTGTAAGATCCCTGATGTACACGAAAGTGCCGCCCGACTCGAGCGTGCTGTCCTCGCGAAAGCGAGTGACGTCGAGGCCTTTCCAGGTTGTGACCCCCGTGCCGGTCGCCGAAATCAGCGAAGAGAGCTCCGCGTGACCCAACAGATGAACGCGCAGCACTGAGCTCGCGGCCAACCCGACGTGGTCGGTAAGGTTCAACTCCGGCTCGCCCAGAAGCGGCGTTCGCGCTTGAGCCGAGCGCACGGCCATCACGATCGCGGCTTGCGGAACGCGCTCCTCGAGTAGGAGCGCACTCGCCCTGACGCGCGCGTCGGCGTAAAAGCGCCGCTGCATAGGGAAATCACACAAGACATTGCAGAGAGCCACGAGGGTCATGCCCTGGTGGTGAGCCATGAAGGCCTTGACGATCACGCTGCGACGTTCGGGCGGAACGTGCCCCTGGGTGTAGTCGATGGACTCGTAGTAGCCGTAGATGCCCTCGAGCCCCTCTCGCGCCAGGGCACGCAAGTTCTCCACGGCTAAGTCGGGACGAACCATGGCGGCAAGCGCCGTGGCGTAGGGAGCGATCACCAGATCGTCGCCGAGCCCGCCCTTCAAGCCGAGTCCGGGCACACCGAAGGCTCGATACTGGTAGGTCATGCCCAAGTCCATGACGTTGTAGGCCGCTTCGGAGACACCCCACGGTACTTGGCGTTGGTCTCCGTAGGCGCGTTGGTGGCTGACGGCTGAGTGACACGTTTCTCCGAGCAACGTGTCGGTATTGGAGCCGGTCACCAGCAACGGCATCAGGTATTCGAACATCGAACCGCTCCAAGACACGAGCGCAGGCCCCGAGCTGGTAGCGATGCGAGGTCGGGCCAGCCTGGACCAGTGCTCGAGCGGAGCGTCACCTTTGGAGATCGCGATCAGACTAGCAAGTCGGGCCTCGGAGGCGAGCAGATCGTAGTGTGAGGCGTCCAGGCTTGCGCCACTCACGTTGTAGCCGATCGCGAACAGCGCGCGATCTTGGTCGTACAGGAAGCCAAAGTTCATGGCATCTGCGAGTTCGACGGCGTCGTCCCCGACCTTCGCTGCGCGTTCCGCTAGCGCCCTGCAGGCGTCCGCCGTTTGGCCGAGCCTCAGGGAAAGTTCGTGCAAGAAGCTCGCAGCGGCGGCCCGGTCGAGCTTCTCGCTGTCCGGCACCTGAATCAAGATCTCCCGGAGCTTGGGCAGGTCGCCTAAACACGCCGCGGCGGCCGCGCCTAGCTCTGCCGGCGAGCGCGCTTGGCGAAAACGAGCCAACGCCTCCCGAAGCTCCTGGTCAAATCCGCTTTCACCGACAAGCGGCGGCGTCGCGGCTAGCCATTCGATGCCCGGCGCGAGCTCGCGTGCCTGCGCTAGCGCTTCCAGCAGGACCGCAGCGGTTTGCGCCAGCCAATAGCGGGCCTCCGTGCAAGATTGTTCGGCAAATACCGAGTTCAGTAGGACTTCTGCTGTCGACGCTAGGGCCTGCAGCAGCCCCACGCCTTCCGTTGCTGCGAGTTCGGGGAGTGCGCTAGCCCTTGCCAACTGACGATCCAGGTCGGCCAGCTCGGGCGACAGCTGGTGCTCCCCGCCGCCGTTGGACGGATCGCGAGCTCGTTCCGCGAGGCGGAGCGCGTCGCGAGCCGCCTCGAAAGTAGAGGCAGCGACGAGCGGTGCCCCGACTAGTTCGGCGCACGCTTCGCGCAGTGTCCACAGGTAGGCTGCCAGATTGCCGCTGTCCACGGTCGACACGTACTGAGGCTCCAGTGGCCGAAGCGTAGAGGTGTCGTACCAGTTGAGAATGTGGCCCGCTCGGCGCTCCATGCGGGTCAGCGTTGCCATGGTCTTCTCAAGGCGCGTTAAGGTCTCCCGAGCAGTGACGAAACCGAAATCTCGGGCCGCCACCACCGACAGCAGGTAAAGCCCAATGTTGGTGGGTGAGGTGCGATGCGCCACCACACCACGCGGAACCTCTTGGTAGTTGTCGGGGGGCAGCCAGTTGTCCTCGGCCGTAACGAAGGTCACAAAGAACCGCCAGGTCTTGCGCGCAACGAGCCGCAGCAGGCGCTGATCGGCGCTCGATAACTGTGCCGCCGGGGCAGCTGGAGCGACAGGACGCCCCAGCCAGCCCAGCAACGCAGGCGCAACCATCCACAGCAGGAGCAGCGGAGCCGCAAAGGGTAGGGCTGCCCGGGAATAAACGACCACGCATCCAGCGCCCAGAGCGGCCAGCCAACCGCTGGCGAGGAAGCGTTTCGAGGCCCCCGCGCCGTCTTTCGAGTGCTGGCGTGAAGCCTGGCTCATGGTCGTCCATTCGAGCAGGTGGCGTCGTGAAATGAGCAGCCGATACAAGGTGCGAGCGATGCCGTCGATGGACAGCAGCGCATGGTCGAGCAGGAGCGCTACGCCCAAGCCGAGCTGCTGCGCGTTCTTGAGCAGGTTCCCGCCGAGCCCACCGGACCGCGCTTTGCTGTTCGTTGAGGCTCGAACCAGTGCGAACACCTGACGCGCTAGCAGCGGACCTATGAACACGCTTGCCACCAGAGCCAGCGTCCACGGTGCCAGGCTGGGCAGCGTAAACCAGCTGAGCGTCACCAGGAGAATCAGCGCCGGCGCCAGCAAGCTTCGGCGCAAGTTGTCCAGCACCTTCCACGTGTCCAGCAGGCGAAAGTCGTTGGCTCGTCCAGGGCCGACCCCGGCCGGGACGGTCCGCAGAAGCCACGGCAAGAGCTGCCAGTCACCTCTCAGCCAGCGATGCTGGCGACTGGCAACCACCTCGTAGCTCGCTGGCTGCTCGTCCAATACCTCGATGTCGGTGGCTAGCGCCGAGCGAGCAAAGCTTCCTTCGAGCAGGTCGTGACTGAGCAGTCGGTTCTCCGGGATCCGCCCATGGAGCGCGGCCGAGAAGGCGTCGACATCGTAGATACCTTTGCCGACGAACGAGCCTTCGCCAAAGAGATCCTGGTAGACATCGGAAACGGCGGTGGTGTACGGATCGATGCCGGGCGGGCCAGCAAAGATACCAGCGAATCGCGAACGGCGTGAGCTGTCCGGCAGAGTGCCGACGCGAGGCTGAATGATGCCGTACCCGCTAATGACACGCCGCCGGGTCGGATCGAGCACAGGTCGATTGCGCGGGTGTGCCATGGCGCCAACGAGACGGCGCGCCACCTCACGCGGTAGCTCCGTGTCTGCGTCCAGCGTAATGACGTAGCGAATACTAGCGAGTAGGGCGGGGCCGGCGGTGACGACCGCGAAGCTTGTGTTCGTGGCACCGCGCAAGAGTTGATTCAGCTCATCGAGCTTGCCGCGCTTGCGTTCCCAACCCATGAAGCGCCCCTCGGCCCGGTTGTGCACACGCCGGCGGTGGAGCAGGAAGTAGCGCGGCTCCGTGCCGCCCAGCCTTCGATTGAGTTCGGCGATACCAAGAGTCGCCTCAAGGAGCAGGTTGGTATCGGCTTCCAGTTCAGCTTGCGAAGCGTCCACGAAATCCGTAACGAGCGCGAAGTACAGGTTCTTCCCCGGGTTCGCCAGCGAACGGACTTCGAGGTTTGCCAGAAGCTGGCGCAGCGATGCTCGACTTTCGAGCAACGACGGCACCACTACCAGCGTACGATGCTCGTCCGGGATGCCATCCTCGAAGTCGAGCTTGGGGAGCAACCGCGGCGGCAGGACAAACACTACGAGCGCGTTCACAAGCGAGAGCGCAAGCTCGCTGACGGCGACTGCAAATGGGAGCATGAGGGCGAGCAGTAGCCAGCCGGCCCCCAACGCGGGCACAAGGAGGTGGGCGGCAGCGAGGCAGACAGCCCCTATGAGTACGGCCAGCGCGCCCAGATAAAACCCGGATGGATACGCGAGGACGGGACGCAGCAGCCGCTCGCGGAGGTTGGGCCGATAGCGGATCTCCCGTTCCAAGCGGCGCCGTCCAGAATCCAGCAGGTAGTAGCCGATGTGAGCCTGGGCCTGAGATCCCTCAGGGGCGCCTTGCGCGTTTGTGGCGAGCGCGAGCGCGGCCTCGGCGACAAGGCGCTCCTCGCAGCCGCTGCGACGAGACAGGCGCTCCACGGCGTGACGGCAAGCGTCGCGCGACTGCTTATCCATGTTCGGATAGGCTCGCACGGGGTCTAGCTGTAACACCTTTTCTACAGAGCTGGTGAGTTCGAAGAATCGGGTCCAGTCCAGCGCAGCGATAGCCCGCATGCTGGTGATCGCGTTGCCGACCGATACTTGATCGCCTGCCTGACGCAGGTGTTGGCGGCGGGTGAGCTCGTCAGGCGTGGTCCCCATGGCTTCGCAACGAGCGCGTACCCAGTCGGTCGCCGCGCTAAGCGGCGCTTCGTGCTCCCGGACCCGCCTGAGCAGATGGACCAAGAATCCATCGCTGAATGTCGAACTAGAGGCCTCGAGCCGCCCCAGTGCTCGGG
>JANNWK010000286.1:0-6845 GCA_031408355.1 Myxococcales bacterium | reverse complement strand
GCGGTGACCGGTGTGGGCGCGGCACTCGCTTGCTCAGGGCATTCGACGCGCTCGTCTTCGGAGGGCGGCGCAGGTCCGACGGGCGCTGCCAAGAGGCCACTCATTCGCGGAGACCAGTTGGTGCCCGGCTTCGGCTCCGACCGAACTTGCGTGTCGCCCGCTGGGTGCGACCTGCGTCTATCAAGGTATCGACGGTGGCGCGAGTTGGGCGGATACACCCCTTCCGTTGCGCATGCTTGGAGGGGAACTGGGTATGTGTGTCGAGCAACGCCGACGGCAATACCGAATGCCCCACCGAGCATCGAGCAGAGGTGGCGGATCCGTGCCCACCCACGGCGGCACAACCCTGTATCTATCTCGCGCCGATCGCGCTCGCGACCTGCTACTGCGATCCAGAGGCGGCTGGTGGCGCCGGCAACCTGACCTGGTTTTGCGGGCTTTAGCTGGCGCGCGGAAGAAGGTGGCCAGCAGGCCAGGTAGGCCCGTAGCTCGCTCTCGACGTACTGGGCAGGCCGTGCCGGTGCTGTTCACGCCGGAAGTGTCGAATTGGCCGTGAGTCGAGCGGTCCACACCGTCAGGCGGTTGCGTCCAGCGGCCCGCCCTGGTGGTAGAGTCCGGTCGCCGCGTCGGCGGCGTGAAAAGACATGACCAAGCTCTCCGTTAACGTTAACAAGATTGCTACCCTCCGCAACACGCGCAGCCTCGGAGTGCCGAGCGTGCTCTTGCTCTCGAAGTTGGCGCTCGACTCGGGCGCCAACGGAATTACCGTGCACCCACGGCCTGATGAGCGGCACATTCGCCCCGCGGACGTGGACGCTGTGGCCGAGCTGCTCACAGGTTACCCGGAGGCCGAGTACAACATCGAGGGCAACCCGTTTCATGGCCTCATCGAACACTGTCAGCGCACCCGTCCGGCTCAGGCCACGCTCGTTCCCGACGCGCGTGAGGCTTTCACTAGCAACCACGGCTGGAACCTGGTCGAGCTCGACGTAGCTTCACGACTCGCGCTCCGTCGGGCCATCGGCACACTGCAGGCGGCCGGTTGCCGCGTGAGTCTGTTTCTCGATCCGATCGCGGAAATGATGGAGTTGGCGCGCGAGCTGGGGGCCGATCGCGTTGAGCTGTACACAGAGCCCTATGCCGCGGCCGCGCTGACCGGCAGTGCCGCGCCGTCGCTGGCCGTCTACGCGCGCGCTGCCGCCGCCGCGCGCGCCGCCGGGCTGGGTGTGAACGCCGGGCACGACCTCAACCTCGACAACCTGGCCGCGTTCGTCCGCGAAACCGGCCCGATCGACGAGGTTTCCATCGGTCACGCGTTGATAGCGGACGCGCTCAGCTTGGGTCTGGCCGAGACCGTGAAACGCTACCTGGCCCAGCTACGGTTGGCTTGAGCTGTGGGCGCCGAAGCTGAGCGGCACCGCGCCCGCGAGCTCTACGGCGTGCCAGCCGGGTTCCGGATACGGAACGAGTAGCTGCGCCCCTCCGAGGTGATCGGTGAGAGTGCGGTGGACGGTGATGCTGGTGATGGCAACGCCCGAGGCGTCCAGAACGGTCGCGATTTCCGGTTCGCCCGTGGGGTAGCGCGGCGCCGGCCGCTCGACGCCCCAGCGCGGTCCAGAAAAGTCCGTGAGTAGGAAGAGGAATCGCTGCATGTCCCCGGGCGGCGGCAGCTCGCGCTGGGCGCCGTTAAGGAGGGCGACGCGTTCGGTGAACAGGCGGAAGGTGAAGTCGCTGATCCACTGGTCGCCGCAGTAGCCCATGATGTCGGTGGCGGTGCTTGGGTTGTGCAGGGTTTCCTTGGCTTCGAAGCCCCACCAGCCGATCTTCCCGCCCGCATGGGGGTACTTGCTGTCCGGTTCGCCGGCGCCGCCGCAGGGTGAGTGCGGCCGGCCATGGTTGTGCCCCACTTCGTGCGCGAGTGTTTCCGCCGAACCCACGCCGCCGTAGGAGAGTCCGATGGAAGCTCGCTGGTGACGCGCGAAGGACTGCGTCCCGGTCACGAAGCCGAGGCCGGCTACGCAGCCGCCGCCGCAGAACTGGCCCATGCTCTCCGTGGGCTGAAGGAGCCCATAGTAGTAGACGTCGTTACTCGCGTCGTCGCTCTCGTGGAGCGCCGATAGACGATCGAGCGCGTCGCCCCAGCCGCTGCCATCAGCCGAGATGTTCTGCGCGGCGTCGAGCACGCCGCCCACCGTGTATTCCACGTGGGTGGCCGGGTACATGTTCTGCAGGTACTGCCGGTAGCCGTCGAGGCGTGCGGTGTCGCCGCTGGCCGTGCGCCCATTGACCTTGATCGGGACAAAGCGGACCTTGAGTGGTCCCGTCTTGCGCGCCAGCAGTTCCTGATTGTCGCTGGCCGGGAAGCGCGCAACGCCGGCACTGCCCGCCGGCGCGCCGTCGCATTCGACGATCTCGATGGCGTAGCGAGTGTCGGCCGTGAGGTCCTCGCCCTTGACGTCGAAGTTGAAGGTCGTAGCGAAGCTGTTCTCGGCGGAAGCCTGCGAGACGTTTCGCTTCGAGAAGTAGCTGGGAGTCAGCTCGCCGTTTGCTAGCAATAGCCGGGCGGAAACTACCCGGTTCACCCAGCCGCTCTCCAGATCCACAAATACGCGCACGCGGGCGCTTCTGCCCTGAATGACGTCGGCGGGCCGCATCTCCTTTGGTACCGCCTGGCCGTCCTTCACGATGGGCACCTTACCGGCCTGGTACACGGCGATATCGCGGATGCTGATGCCGAGCGCCAGCGTACTATTGCAGGCGTCGCCAATGGCGCCCGAGCACTTGCCAGCCAGGCAGGATTCGCCGGCCGGGCAGGCCGAGCCGCAAGCGCCGCAGTGCTCAGCCGTCGAATCGGTGCTCAGGCACCGGCCGCCGCAGAGTTCCTCGCCGGTCGGGCACTCGCACTTGCCGTCAGTGCACGGCAGCCCGTCCAGGCACTTGGTCTGGCAGTCGCCGCAGTGGTTGAGATCGGTCTTCGGATCCGTGCAGGCCTGCTCACACACGATGTCGCTTTCGTTCGCACACTTGCATTGGCCCGCCTGGCAGGATTGCCCAGCCGTGCAGGTGGTCGGGCACGCGCCGCAGTGGAGCGAGTTGGCGTTGAGGTCGACGCAGCTGCCCCCGCAAAGGGTCTTGCCGGCCGGGCACTCACACTTGCCGTCGCTGCAGCTCTGGGTGGCGGCGCAGGCCACCTCGCAGCTGGCGCAATGGTCTCGGGTCGTGCCGAGGTTTACACAGGAATCACCGCAACGGGTGAGACCGCCCGGGCAGGGTTGGGTAGCTGGAATGCAGCTGTCGATGGCGCAGGTTTCGCCGGAAGCGCAGGATTTTTCGCAGCTTCCGCAGTGCTTCGGGCCGTTCAGGCTCGAGCATTCGTTGCCACACAGCGTATCGCCAGGCGGGCACTGGCAGGCGCCGTCGACACAGGCTGCTCCGCCCAGGCACGCGGTCTCGCAATTGCCGCAATGCTGATCGCTTGACTTCGCGTCGAAGCACTGCCCCTGGCAGAACAGGGTTGACTCGGGGCAACCGCAGACGCCGCCCACGCAGGGCACGCCCGCTTCGCAGGCCTTGTCGCAGCCGCCGCAATGAGCCGCGTCGCTCAAGAAGCTAGTGCAGTTGTCACCGCACTTCTGGAAACCTTCCGCGCACGCGGTGTTGCACGAGCCATTCGCGCACACGGCCGGCGCCGTGCACACCGTGCCGCAGGCACCGCAGTGTTCGCTCGACGACGTGAGGCTGATGCACACTCCGCTACAGGCGCTGAGTCCCGGTTGGCACTGCACACCGCCGTTGCTTCCGCCAACGTTCGTCGCGCTGTCGGTGGCGGGCGCGGGCGCGCCCCTGCTCGCCGCGGAAGGCGTCGTCTCGAGGTAGCCAGTGCAGCCGCCAAGCAACGCGAGCGCTGCAACGAGCTTCGCCAATCGCGCGATCCAGCGCTCGGTCGAACTTGCAGTTGTCCGGTATTTCCGCATTTTTCCAGCTCAGTGCGAAGCGCAGGCTACTGACCCACACACGCCACACTTAGGTGAAGAAAGCCCGCGCCCGCGGCTCACGGGGGCTGGGTCGTGGCGGTTCTGCGCGGCGAGGAGCGCGGAGTGAGGTCGAAATAGAGCATCACGCTGCCGACGACCGACACGCCGAGTCCGGCACCAGCGAAAAATGCGCCGGTGCGCGATATGCCGGCGTCCCCAGCCGCGGCCTCTGCGGCGAGCGCGCTACCGAGAAGAGCGAGGCCTGTGCCAAGCGTGACAAGCGTGGGCACGCTGATGACGGGACGCGTTTCCTTCGGCCAGGACGCGTGGCTCACCGGTTGCTGGAGTGGCCCGGGTGAGCTTGGTTGCGGCAGGAGCACCAGGGGCACGTCGCGAGCAGCGTGCGCTACCACCTCCACCACTTGTTCAAGCGGGAGGTGCCCGGCCAGCGTTAGTTGCAGTCGGTGTTTGCCGGGATACGTTTCGCCCGTCCATGGGGTAATGCCGACCGGTCTGCCATCGAGCACCACGGTGGCCCGCTCCGGAGTCGACAAGACCGTGAACTGTTGGACGCCGCGCAGGGAGAGCTGGCCCTCGAGGTAGCGGACCCGCTCCTGCACCTCGTTGCCGTCCGAGGGTCGGTCGGCTTGACGCAGGTAGTCGCGGTAGTAGCGCAGGGCGCCGCCCGTGTTGCCCAGGTTCTCGTAGGCGCGCGCCACGTTGAAGCAGAGCTGCGTGTCCGGGTAGACGAGCTGCGTCGCGAGGAAGATCTCGACCGCTTCGTAGTACTTGCCGTCTCGGTAGGCGCTCACACCGCGCTGGAACATCGCCCGAGCGCGCTCCTTCGCCTCGGCCTCGGGGCCCTCGAGCTCAAGCTTGGGTGCGAGTTCGGCTGTACTGTTCGGGTCCGGGACGGTGGTGGCGGGCTTGTCGGCGTGGCTGGGCCGGGCGCAGAGCAGCGTCGAGCCGGCGAGGGCGAGTGCCCCGATGAACGCGTGGTCCCAGGCCAAGTGCATTCCGAAGGTCCAGCTCCAGAACGGGCACTTGGCGGTCGGCTTAAGCCCCGGGGTGCCACGATACCGACAGGTATGCCGGCGAACTACACAGGTTTTGGACTGTCTCCAGCTACCTGCCGGAGCTGGGGCTTGCGTGCTGTTGCGTGGCCAGAAGCTCCGCGGTCACGCGCGTGAGCCATTCGCGTTGACGAACGGGGCGGTAGCCGAGCGAGGTGTCTTCGTCGAACTTCCGGTTGCGGGCCAGGATGTCCTGGGTGGCTTCGAGTAGCGCGTCGTTCAGGGCCTGCTTTGCGTGGTTCTGCACGGCTTGCTGGCTTGCGCCCTGGCTTAACATGTCCCGTTTGAGTTCTTCCGCGGAGGCGTTCAGGGCGCGCGCGCCCAGCTCATAGAGGGCGAAATGGATCTGCTCGTGCTCGAGCACATAGCGAGGCGCCGATCCAGCCACCTTGTCGTTCCACCACGAGCAGTTGCGGTCCATCAGCGCGGTGAAGCGTAGATTCTTGATCTCCAGCCAGTGACGCTTCGGGCTCGACGGTGAGTCCTGCTTCCAGTTGAGGAGCATCAGGGTGTCGGGCGTGGTGCGGACCTGCCCGCAGGTGGTAGCGCCGACGCGGTCAGCCACAGCCGCGAAATCCGCGGGCACGCGCTTGCCCTTGAAATCCCCGCGCGCAACCTGGCGGTAGCTGATCACGTCCGACGAATCCAGGCTGGCGTCGTCGACGACACGGCCCTTGCCCGCCGCATACTCCGGCAACGTTGAGCAGCTCGAGAGTGCTAGCCCGAGCGCGAGCCTGACAAGCAAAGCCAGTTTGGACAGGGGTTAGCCTGGCTTCCTCTCAAGCTGTGAGATGTCGCGGACGGCGCCGCGGGCGGCGCTCGTGGCCATTAGGGCGTACGCCTGCAGCGCCTGCGACACCACACGGTCGCGGTTCGGGCGGAAGGCGTCTGGGCCCTTGGCGAGCAGCCTTTGACGGCGAGCCTCGAGCACGCCGCTCTCCACCGCGACGTCGATGCTGCGTGCCGGGATGTTAATCTTGATGAGGTCGCCCTCTTCGATCAGCGCGATGTTGCCGCCCTCAGCTGCCTCAGGTGAGACGTGACCGATGCTGAGTCCGCTCGTGCCTCCGCTGAAACGACCGTCGGTGACTAGGGCGCAGACCTTGCCCAGCCCCTTGCCCTTCAAGAACGAGGTCGGGTACAGCATCTCCTGCATGCCGGGGCCGCCACGTGGACCCTCGTAGACGATCACGACCACGTCGCCGGGCTTGATGGCGTCCGCCATGATCGCGTCGCAGGCGGCGTCCTGAGAGTTGAAGACGCGCGCGGGGCCCTCGAACTTCCAGACGGACTCGTCGACGCCCGCCGTTTTCACGATGCAGCCTTCTTGCGCGAAGTTCCCGTACAGCACGGCTAGGCCGCCCTGCTTGCTGAAGGCGTGGGGCACGTCGCGAATGCAGCCGTGCTCAAGATCAAGATCGGGCTTATCAAAGTACTTGTCCTGCGAGAACGCTACCTTGGTGGCAACGCCGCCGGGCGCCGCCAGCGCGCGAGCCCGGGCGGCCTCGCTGGCCGTGGGCCGGTGGACGTCGTTCTCGTCGATGGCTTGGCCCATCGTGCGGGCGTGAACGGTGCCGACTTCGCGGTGAATGAGCCCGGCCTTGTCGAGCTGCCCCAGGATCGTGAAGATCCCACCGGCCCGGTGCACGTCTTCGACGTGGTACGAGCTGGATGGCGCCACCTTGCAGATGTTGGGGACTTTGCGGCTCATCCGGTCCATGTCGGCCATCGTGAAGTTTACGCCGGCCTCGTGAGCGATGGCGAGCAGGTGCAGCACCGTGTTGGTCGAACCGCCCAT
>JANNWK010000285.1:0-3422 GCA_031408355.1 Myxococcales bacterium | reverse complement strand
GACTTCCCGTACACGATCCGGATCGTGAGCGAAGTGCTTGAGTCGAACGGCTCCAGCTCGATGGCGAGCGTCTGCGGCGCCAGCCTGAGCATGATGGATTGCGGTGTCCCGTTGCGTAAGCCGGTGGCGGGTATCGCCATGGGCCTCATCAGCGAGGGCAGCAAAATAGCGATTTTGAGCGACATCTTAGGCGACGAGGATCACTTGGGTGACATGGACTTCAAGGTCTGTGGCACGGACAAGGGCATCACCGCCATCCAGATGGATATCAAGATCTCCGGCCTGGAGCGCAAGGTTCTAGAGCAAGCGCTGCAGCAGGCGCGCGAAGGTCGTCTGCATATTCTCGGCAAGATGGCGGAGACGCTGAACGCGCCGCGGCCGGAGATCAACCGTTGGGCGCCGCGCATCACCACCGTCAAGGTGAAACCGGATCAGATCCGCATCATCATTGGCCCGGGCGGCAAGACGATCAAAGGCATTATCGATCAGACCGGCTGCAGCGTCGACGTGAACGACGACGGCACCGTGGCGGTGGCGAGCTCGGATTCTGAAGCCGTGAAGCGCGCAATCCAGATCATCGAGGGCCTCACCGCGGAGCCTGAGGTGGGTCGCGTTTATCGCGGCACGGTGCGGCGCCTGGTCGACTTCGGCGCGTTCGTCGAGATCTTGCCGAACAACGAAGCGTTGCTGCACGTATCGGAGATTGCGCACGAGCGAGTGGAGAATCCGGCCGACGTCCTCAAGGAGGGCGAGGAGATCGACGTCAAGGTCATCAGCGTCGAACGCGACGGTAAGGTTCGCCTCAGCCGACGTGAGTTGCTCGATTTCCCCGAGGGCGAGCTGGGCGATCAAGCTCGCGAGCGGATCGCTCGGGCTCGTGAGCAGGGCGGCGGTCCGCCCCGTGGTGGGGGTGGGCGCGACCGAGGCGGCCCTCGCGATCGCGGCGGCCCCCGTCGAGATCGACGCTAACGGCTACGCGCCGTTAGACAATACGCAGCGACCGACCGGCTAGCACCTCATTGTGCGAGCCGGTTCGGTAGCCTGCGAGGTCGAGCGTGATGTAGTGAAAGCCGTGGGCCTTGCCGGCCTTCACGACCGCCTCGCGCGTGCCAGGTTCGAGCAACGCCGGCAACTCATCGAGTTCGAGTTCGATGCGTGCGATCTTGTCGTGGTAGCGCACACGGCTGCGTCGGAAGCCCAAGGCGCGCAATTCGGCCTCGAGCCCGCCTACTTGCGCTAGGCGTTCGGGCGTCACCTGCGTGCCGTAGGGGATACGGCTGGACAGGCAGGCCGCGGCGGGCTTGTCCCAAGCGCTCAGGCCAAAGGGCTTGGCCGCCTCACGAACGTCGGCCTTGTTCATGCCGACCTCGACGAGCGGGCTTCGAACGCCCACGTCCTTTGCGGCTTGGAGGCCAGGGCGGTAGTCGCCCAGGTCGTCGAGATTGGTCCCGTTGAGCACCGCCGCGAGCTGCCACTCCGCGCGCTTCCGCTCGGCGATCGCATAAAGCTCGCTCTTGCAGTGAAAGCAGCGATCAGGGCCGTTGGCGACGTAGCCCTGCCGAGCCAGCTCGTCGCTGTCCACGAAGCGATGGCTGGCACCGATTTCGTTCGCGATGCGGGCGGCGTCATCGCGTTCGCTTCCGGGCAGGCTTGGGCTGACGGCGGTCATGCCGATGGCGCGCTCCCGCAGTGCCTGGTGGGCGGCGGCGAGCACGAGCGCGCTATCGATGCCGCCCGAGTAGCACACGAGCGCCGAGCCGAGCCCTGTGAGGAGCTCCTGGAGCTGATGGAGCTTCGCGGTCAGCTGTGGGTCGAACCCCGGGCTGACCGCCGCAGCAGCCGTCTCGATTTCGCCGTCGAGCATCTTCAGCCAGGCATAACACGCCATGCGTTCGACAGCTCGCCACCCGTTGTGGTGTGCGGACCCCATCCAATTTTTCTAATCCCGCGCAGTGAGTGCCGACGCTCGTCTCATTCGGAGTCATCTGACGCTGGCGGCAATCGCAAAACATCGTAAAATCGAGCAAAAGGAGCCGTGTCGTCAGACGTAGGCTCATGACTCCCCAGTGGCTGTGGCGCACACACTGCACGTTTTTCCCCTTCACACGCCGACTTTGAGGCAGTATGTATGCCGGTAGCGCGTCGAACACTCTTCACGCGGAGCAGCCCAGCACTATGCAAGTCAAAGGAATGGTTCAGGTCGGCGGGGTTACCTACCGCATCGTTCGTGTCGAGCGCGGCACGTACGACGTTGTCCGCATCCTGGACGATGAGCGGGTGGGACAGTTTCGCACCATTCCTCGCGTGGAGGTCACGGCGGCTCAGGCCTCGGTCGAGACCATGGCTGAGATCGCCAAGGCCGCTGTGAAGTGGGGCAAGACGAGCTGGGTCGGTCGCCTGAGTTTTGCCTGAGCGACGGGTAGCGCGTCTTCGGGTGCCGGGTCGATTCGCGTGAACGGGGTCGGTCGCGTCCGAGTAGGGGCGCTCGGTCTCGACGCCCTCAGCCTGCCTGAGGCGCTTGAGGCCATCGCCAAGCTCGTGCGTGCAAGGCAGGGCGGGACGGTCTTTACGCCCAACGTGGACCACATCGTTCAGGCCGAGCACGACGCCGGGTTCCGCGAGGCCTACTCCCGTAGCGAGCTATCCCTGGTCGACGGGACACCCGTCTTCTGGGCGTCGCACCTGCTTGGAACGCCGCTCCCGGCGAAGCTGTCGGGGTCGGATGTGTTCGAACCGCTGCTGGAGCGGGCGGGGGCCGAGGGCTGGCGGGTCGCGCTGCTCGGCGGCGGGCCAGGCGTGGCCGATTTGGCCGCTCAAAACCTGATGGCGCGCATGCCGGGCCTGCAGGTGGTGGACACGCTCTCCCCACGCCTGGGTCTGACGGCGGGCGCCGAGGAGGCCGCCTGCGTCGAGCGGCTCAAGCTGGCCCGCGCGGATCTGATCTTCGTGTGCCTGGGCGCGCCCAAGCAAGAGTTCTTCAGCGACCGCAATCGGCGCACGCTCGCCCCCGCCGTGCTGGTTGGCTTCGGCGCCGCCGTCGACTTTGCCGCGGGCACGGTGCCCCGAGCACCCGCCTGGCTGTCCAAGCTGGGACTCGAATGGGCCTTTCGACTGGCTCGGGAGCCACGCCGCCTGGCCTCGCGCTACTTGCTGCGGGATCCAGAGTTCTTCAAGATCGTCGCTCGGCAGGCCTGGGCAGCACGTGGCAAAAGCCACGCACCAGGTAGCTAGCCGGCGAGAGGGCCTTGCCAGGACCACACAACGCGAAACGGGCCAACGACGTTGAGTCGTAGGCCCGTGGCTTGGCCTCGTCCTGAGCGCGCGGCTACTGGAGTGCCCGTACGTTCGCGACGCAGTAGTCGAACTCAACGGTCGAACTGTCGTTGGTGACCACCTGCCAGGCGATCTTGGTGATGCTCGAC
>JANNWK010000284.1:0-2524 GCA_031408355.1 Myxococcales bacterium | reverse complement strand
ATCACGTAACCATAGTCATCTGTCGTGCCGAGCTGGACGGGGCCTTGGAGACCGCCCGTGACTTCGGTGGGTTCACCACCTTCGAGCGGCATAGCCATCAGACGTCCGTCGTCCAGATGATTGCCGAGGTCGTCGAAGCTGCCGTACTCGATCCAGTAGAGCTGGGTGGCGCCGGCCCAAATCGCGCGAATGGCCGGCGTTTCCGCCAGAGGCTCGCACCCCGGACAGGAAAACTCCTGTCCTTCGCCCGCGCCGCCCGCGCCGCCCGCCCCGCCGGGCTCGTCGACGATGGCGTCCCCTGCCGTGCCGCCGTTGTTGCTCCCGGCTTTGCCGCCGTTGCTGCTCCCGGTCTTGCCGCCGACGCCGCCGTTTGGCTCACCCGCGGAGTTATCGTCAGGGGTCGTGGCCTCGCCTCCCGCGCCATCGTTGACTTCCCCAACGTGGTTCAGGTTCTTGCCCGCGCAGGCTGCCACGACCAGGCAGGCCGCTGTCCACCCTACAGCCCAAGACGTCCGTTTCATGCTCCCAACCTCTTCCTGTAGTCCATCTTGCTCACATTCTGACGTTCCCCGAGCAAGGCGGTATCATTTGTCGCCCTCTGGAAAATCAACCTGAGGGGGTGCGCCTGCACTTTCCTGTGCGCCGCAGCGACGCAAAAGCTGCCCAATCATGGGCGACCTCGGATAGCGCGTCGCGAATTCGCGGGCCAGCGCCGGGCGAGCGTGCTCGCCGCATTGGGCGAGCACCAGCAGTCCCTCTCGCTCCACGCTGAATACGCCTTTCGGAAAACGCCCGCGATGCTCGAGCAGCCAGACGCGCGCCAGGTGCGGGCGACCGCCATCGAGATCACGCTTGGCGGCCGTGAGCAGCCGCAGCTCTTCGTCGAAGGTGGTGCTCGTGCTGGGGATCGCAGCGACGGGAGGTGGCGCGACTTCGGGGCGCGCCGGAATGTTTTGCGAGTCCGGCACAGCACTCGAGCCGCTCGCTCCTTCGACGGCCCTCGGAGCCTCCTCGGCGCGAGTCGGCGCAACCTGCACAACCTGCGCCGTGGAAGCGACTGGAAGCGGCGCTTCCGCGGGCGAACCAGTCCCGACAGCCGCGACGCCAGCCCCGGCAATCCCCACTGCAAAGCCAGCCCCGATCCACTTGGCAACCACCGTCCAACCCAGCTTCGCCGCGCTCGCAGCCGCCGTAACCTGTGCTGCCTCGGCAGCCAGACTGGTGAACAGCCGAGCCCGGCCCAATTCAGCAACCCCGGGCGGCGGCCCCTCCGCCCGCTCCGCCGCCAGCAGTCGTGCCACGTGATCAGCGCTCGTCATGGCTGTGACCTTTCGTCGCTCTCGCGATCACGCTCGACGAGGCGAGCGAGCTGAAGCCGGGCCGCTCGCAATCGCGAGTGGACGGTGCCGGCGGGAATGCGCAAGTTCTCTGCGACTTCCGCAGAAGTGAAGCCCTCGAGCTCGATCAGGATCAGGACCAGTTGCTGCTCTTCGGGCAGTTGTCCAAGGAAGTGGCGCAGGTACTCGGCGGACTCGAACGCGCTGCCGCCATTGACGACGCCCGGTGGCTGCTCAGCAGCGAAGCGACGAAGGTAGCCCCGCTGACGCACCCGGTTTCGCACCAGGCGCTGCACCACGCGCAGCACGATGGCAAACAGCCAGCTCCGTTCGCTCTTCAGCCCGTCGAGCTCCGGCAGGCGCCGCGCCGCCACCAGGAAGGCCTCGTGGACCGCGTCGTCCACCCAATCGTCCCCGCAGCCCAAGCGCCGGGCGTTGCGCCACACGAACGCGTGCTGGCGCCTGTAAAGCTCGTCGATCGCGCGCTCGATCTCGGCAGGCAGGGTCCCCGTGCCGGCCGAGGTCGGTTGAGCCTCCTCGCTCCTGGCGGCTGGGACTGCCACACCCCCACCGTTTCCCAACGAGGCCGTTTTCATTTGTCTCGTCCGAAGAAAAGTGAGCGGTTAGAGCAGGTACGCAAGACCGACGAAGCCCGTCACGTGCCAGGTGCGGGGCTGAAAAACCTGGAGATCTTGGCGGTTGTGCAAGATCCCAAAGCGAGGACGCGAGGCGTTCCATAGCAGGTCCGCTCCTGCGCGCGGGCTGAAGCGGCCCATGGTGTAGGCCAGGCCGAGACCACCGCCCAAACCGGCAAAGCCGTCGGTTTGGCTCTGAGCCTTGTCGACCTGCTCCCCGATGGCCGACATGCGGCCCAAGTCGCCCCGGACGCACGCGAGCAGCGACCACGCCTTGTAAGATGGCGTGCCGCACAGTCGTAGCCCCGCCGTGGCCAGCGAAACCTCCGCGCTCGCGCGGTCCACGCCGGGCACCGGCGCGCTTCGGGGCGCCCACGAACGCGCGATGATGGCAGCCTCGAAAATCGAGAGGTTCAGCCCCAGCTCGAGGCCGAGGCCGGGGGTGACACCGGGCAGCAGACCATCGCCCGCGAGCCCTAGCAACGCGACGCTGGGGCGCACAGACCGACGAGCTTGCCTCCGATCCGAAGGAGACGCGGCAGGTTGGTTCGC
>JANNWK010000283.1:0-5140 GCA_031408355.1 Myxococcales bacterium | reverse complement strand
GTGGCGGCGCGCCTGCCGCGGGCGGTTCCGCAGCGGCGTCGGCAGGCAAGGCCGGCGCGGCGACGTCAGCGGGTGGCGCGGGCAATGGCGCCGTCAGTGCCGACAAAGGCGGGTGTGGTTGTCGCGCCGCCGGTGCGGGCTCAGGCTCGTCGCTGGGCTTCGCGGCTCTGGCGGCAGCTCTCGCGTTGATGGTGCAGCGCCGACGTCGCTCGGTTCGCAGCTGACTGAGGCAGCTCGTTATCGCGATGCACGTGGCATATCTGGCTGAAGTGGTCCGTCCCCATGGGCTACTGCTCGTCGCTCTGGCGGTGGGCAGCGGCTGGTCTGCCGGCTGTAGCTCCGACGGGAACGGAGCAGGTGCTGCGGGCCAGCCCGCGACCGCCGGCACTGCCGGCGTTGGCGGCGGAACCACGACGGGCGGCAGCGCCGGCTCGGGCGCTGCAGCGGGCGGCGGCGGCAACGGCGGCGTGGCGGGCGGCAGCGGCAGCGGCGGTTTGGGAGGCGCCGCGGGCGACGGCGGTGAAGCCGGCGCCAGTGCTGGTCCGGAATGCACGGCCTCGATGGTCGACGCGGACCAGCCCGAGCTGCTGAGTGCGACGGGCTGCGTGGACATGGTCGACTTCACCCAGCCTGCGCCGGGCCTGGTGCCCTACCGGGTCAACAGCGCGCTGTGGTCCGACGGCGCGGTCAAGCACCGCTTTCTGAAGCTCCCGCCAGGCGGCAAGATCCACGTGCTGGATTGCGCCGTTGAACCGGACGAGTGCAAGGCTATAGGTCTCGGTGGCAGCGGGGCCGACGAGGGCCACTGGGGCATGCCGGTGGGCACCGTGCTGGTGAAGAACTTCAGCGTCGGGGGCAAGCGCATCGAAACGCGACTCTTCATGCGGCGCACCGCCAGGGTTTGGAAGGGCTTCAGCTACGAGTGGAATGAAGCCGAAACCGAGGCCACGCTTCTCGGCGACGAGGCCGCCCTTGCCGACGGCAAGGATCGCCAGCTCACGGATCAGGTTTGGCATTATCCCGGTCGGGGGCAATGCCTGGACTGCCACACGGACCCCGCGGGGCGCTCACTGGGTCCGACCACGGCGCAGATGAAGGGCGACTTCCCTTACGCCGATGGCACGATGGACCAGATCGCGAAGTTCGAGCAACTGGGCCTGTTCGACGCGCCCCCCAAGGCCATCCCCGCGTATCCCGATCCGTACGGCGCGGTGGGCACGCTCGAGCAACGCGCTCGTTCGTACCTGCACACCAACTGCGCGATCTGCCATCGACCCGGCGGCGAGTTCAGCACCGTGGACATGCGCTTCGTGACTGATTTGGCCGACATGAGCCTGTGCAACGCGGATAGCGAGCGCGACACGGGGCTCGTGCCAGCCAAGCGCCTGGTGCCCACGAAGCCAGCCGAATCGTCGCTCTCCTTCCGGATGCACGAGACGAGCGTCCTGCGGATGCCCAAGATTGGCTCGAGCGTCGTGGACGGGCCCGGCGCGGCGCTGATAGATGCTTGGATCACGGGCATTACCGCGTGTCCCTAGTTACCACCGCCTCGGTGCTCAGAGAGCTCGTCGGTCGCCACTGGCCCGGCGCGCCCGCTTTCTTCGAAACCGTGAAGCCCGAGCGCGCGGCGCCGCGCGGGTTCGGCTTTCGTGCCGCCTTCGCCAGCGTGCCGCGGCGTTTGGCGACCGTGGCTCAGGCTCCCATCGTGGCTCCGGCTGAGCTCGCCCGGGTTGCTCGCTCGCACTGGACCCTCACGGACTACACCCGCGCCGCGCTCCTGGCCGAGTGCTTCGAGGTCCTGCCTCGCGCTGAGCAGCCCGATGTGGTGCTCCATTTCTTCGAAGCCGGCGAGCTCGGCGAGCAGGTGAGCCTCTTGCGCGCGCTAGCGCTTTGGGACGAGCCCGTGCGCTTTCTGGAGACGGGGCTTCAAGCGTGTCGCACCAACGCTCAGGGGGTGTTCGAGGCTATCGTTTGCGAGAACGCCTTTCTAGCGGCGCACTTTCCGGCGCTCAACTTCAATCAGGCCGTGATGAAGGCGATCTTTATGCAGGTCGCGCTGGCGCGGGTGGAAGGCCTAGAGACGCGCATTACTCCCGAGCTGCAGCGCATGGCCGCAGGTTACGCGAGCGAGCGGCGCGCTGCCGGGCGCCCTGTGCCGCTCGACGCGGACTACCTAGTGCACTACGGAGAATAGGCGATGCTGTTCGATCCCCATATTCACATGACGAGTCGGACCACCGACGACTATCAGGCCATGGCGGACGCGGGCATCACCGCGATTGTGGAGCCGGCGTTCTGGCTCGGGCAGCCGCGCACGCATGTCGGCAGCTTTGAGGATTATTTTTTGGCCTTGCTCGGCTGGGAGCGCTTCAGGGCCGCGCAGTTCGGCATTCGTCACCTGTGTACGATGGGTCTCAATCCCAAGGAGGCCAACAACAGTCGCGTGGCGGATGGCGTGATGGAGTTGCTCCGCCTCTACGTGGAGAAGGACGGCGTCGTAGCGGTGGGCGAGATAGGCTACGACGATGTCACGCCCAGCGAGGAGAAGTACTTCGCCGCGCAGATCGAGCTAGCCAAGGGTGCAGGCCTGCCCATCTTGATCCACACGCCGCACCGCGACAAGAAGCGGGGCACGGAGCGGACGCTCGCGCTGGTGAAGGAGAGCGGCATCGCGCCCGAGCTCACCCTCGTGGACCACAACAACGAGGAAACTTTGGCCTCGGTGCTGGATTCAGGCTGTTGGGCGGGTCACTCCATTTACCCAGCGACCAAGATGGACGAAGCGCG
Organism: Myxococcales bacterium; assembly: GCA_031408355.1. Taxonomy (GTDB): domain Bacteria; phylum Myxococcota_A; class Polyangia; order Polyangiales; family Polyangiaceae; genus PMG-095. The sequence goes on along the minus strand of JANNWK010000283.1, from coordinate 2,353 downwards.
CATGGTCACGCTGGTGAAGCAGTACGGCGCCGAGCGCATGCTGATCAACTCCGCCGCAGATTGGGGCGTGAGCGACCCGTTGAAGGTGCCGAAAACGGCCCAAGCCATGCGGGATGCCAACATCCCAGAGCAGGCAATCTCGAAGATCTGCTGGGAGAACCCGCTGGCATTTTTCGCGCAGAGCGGGCGCTTCGATCCCAAGGACTTCGCGTCGCCGCTGGGCGTTGACCAGCGCGAGCTCTTCCAAGGCAACTCAGTGCTGCGCGGACAAGCCGCCCGCACGGATACCGAGTAGGCGACGTCCGGCTTGCATCCGACCCTGGTTCTGAACGTGGTGGGGCTCACCCCAGCCTTGATAGGCCCGCACACCCCGGCGCTGGCGGCGTTCCGCGACGCCCACGCGCTCTGCCCACTCCGCACGATTCTGCCGGCCGTGACCTGCTCGGTACAGTCGACGTTTCTGACCGGCACGGCGCCGCGCGACCACGGCATCGTCGGCAACGGCTGGTACTTTCGCGAGCTTTCGCAGGTCTGGCTGTGGCGGCAGTCGAACCAACTGGTGAGCGGCGAGAAGGTTTGGGAAGCGGCCAAGCGTCGGGATCCCAGCTTCACCTCGGCCCAGCTTTTCTGGTGGTACAACATGTACTCGAGCGCCGACATCTCAGCGACGCCGCGGCCCATGTACACGGCCGACGGCAGGAAGCTGCCCGACGTGTACACAGAGCCCCCGGAGCTGCGGGAGGAGCTCACCCGCGAGCTTGGCAGCTTTCCGTTGTTCAACTTTTGGGGGCCGCGAGCCGACATCAGCTCATCTTCCTGGATTGCGCGCTCGGCCGAGCGGGTGATTGAGAAGAGCTCACCCACGCTCACGCTCGTTTACCTGCCGCACCTCGACTACGATTTGCAGCGTTTCGGCCCGAACGATCCGCGCGTGGCGCGGGCGCTTTCGGAGGTCGATGCGCTGTGCGGGCAGCTCTTGGATTTCGCCCAGGCGCGCAAGTCGCGCGTGGTGGTGCTGTCCGAGTACGGCATTACTCAGGTCTCGGCGGCCATCCACCCCAACCGCGCGCTGCGCGAATCCGGATTCTTGCGCGTGAGGGAGGAGCTAGGGAGGGAGCAGCTCGACGCCGGCGCCAGCCGCGCCTTTGCGGTGGCCGATCACCAGGTGGCTCACGTTTACGTCAAGGATCCGCGAGATCTCGCCGCCGTAAGGGCTTGCTGCGAAAAGCTTGACGGAGTCGAGCAGGTTCTGGATCGCGACGGTCAGCGTGCGCTAGGGCTCGACCATGCTCGTTCGGGCGAGCTGGTCCTCGTGTCCAAGGCCGAGCGTTGGTTCAGTTACTACTTCTGGCTGGAGGACGCGCGGGCGCCAGACTATGCGCGCACCGTCGATATTCACAGCAAGCCTGGCTACGATCCGGTCGAGCTATTCCTCGACCCCAAGCTGGCGTTTCCCGCGTTGACGGTGGGTCGCAAGCTGGCGGCGAGAAAGCTGGGCTTTCGGACGCTGCTCGACGTGATCCCGCTCGATACCAGTCTGGTGAAGGGCTCACACGGGCGCCTGCCCGATCGGGAAGAAGAGGGCCCACTGCTGATGAGCTCGGAGCCCGGGCTATTGCCGGACACGCCGGTCGCCGCCGCGGACGTGAAGGCGCTGCTGCTCCGGCACGTGTTCGACTGAGTGGCGCTACCGCTGTTCGGGCTAGGTTCCCGGAATGCGGCGCTGCCACTTCAGAGTGAGCAGGAACGCGCCGAAGGCGGCCAGTACTGCCAGCGGCGGGCCGTAGAGCGAGATGAAGAGCGCGTCCACCAGGGCAATTCCGGCTATCAACGTGACGACGGCTCGTGGGATCTGCCCCGGGCCGCCGCCGAGCGCGAAGCTCAATGAGCGTAGCGTCCAGCCGAGCAGCAGAGTGACGCAGAAGAGCGGCAGCAGCTCCGGCTGCTCGAACCAGCGGTGGCCTGCGAACGCTAGCGGAGAGAGTAAAAACGCCGTGGGCCATGCTCGGTCGACGACCTTGCCGGTTTCGAAGCGCGCGATGTGCGTGAGTCCCACGATGTAGAGCAGGAGCGCTAGCGCAGCGAGCAGTAGCTCAGTTCCTAGCACGCCGGAGACGGCCAGTGCGGCGGTGGCGTAGAGCCCCGCCCGGCAGGCGCCCATGACGATGGGCGACCAGCCGTGGCCCTTGTGCCAACGGTTGTAGATGAGCACGCAGGCGCAGGTGAAAACGCCCGCCAACGACGAGCCTAGGCCGACTCTGGTGAGCCCCAGGAACGCAGAGGCGCCCAGCAGCACCAAGCCGAACGCCAGCAGGCCGAAGCCGATGCGCAGCACCGAAGCGCGCGCGATGAG